>CAZMPV010000315.1:0-3897 GCA_964567985.1 uncultured Gemmatimonadaceae bacterium | reverse complement strand
AGCTCGTCCCGGAGCTTGTCCACCTCCGAGCCGCCCTTCCCGATCACCACGCCCGGTCGGGCGGTGAGGATCGAGATGACGATCTTCGAGGGCTTCCGCTCGATCTCCACCGTGGCGACGGCCGCGTGGGCCAGCCGCCGGTGGAGGTACTTCCGGATCGTCTCGTCCTCCTCGAGTAGCTCCGGGAAGTCGCCTTCGGCGTACCAGCGGGACTTCCAGTCCTTTACGACGCCGAGGCGGAAGCCGTGGGGATGCGTTTTCTGACCCATCAGGAATCCTTGGTGTCGACCACGACGGTGATGTGGCTCGTCCGCTTGTTGATCGGCGATGCCCGACCCATGGCCCGGGCCCGCCAGCGCTTCTGTGTCGGGCCCTCGTCCACGTAACACTCGATGATCTCGAGCTCGTCCACGTCCAGGACCTCGCCCTCCTCCTGGGCCTTGTACTGGGCGTTGGCCACGGCCGAGCGGAGCGTCTTGTCGACCCGCTCCGAGGCCTTCTTCTTCGAGAACTGGAGGATCTCGTAGGCCTCGTTCACAGACTTGCCCCGGATCTGGTCCACCACCAGGCGGACCTTCCGCGCGCTCTGTCGGACGCCTTTGGCGACGGCTCTCGCTTTCATCTCTTCGCTCCGCTCGTCTCTTCTCGTCACGTGGTGATCCGGGCCCGCTTGTCGGCCAGCCGGCCCCCGTGGCCCCGGAAGAGCCGGGTCGGGGCGAACTCGCCGAGCTTGTGGCCCACCATGTTCTCCGAGATGTAGACCGGGATGAACTTGTTCCCGTTGTGCACGGCGATCGTGTGCCCCACGAACTCGGGGGAGATCGTCGAGGAACGGGACCAGGTCCGGACGACCTTCTTCTCCCCGGTGGAGTTCATCACCTCCACCTTGAGGAGGAGCTTGTCGTCGATGTACGGGCCCTTCTTGACGCTACGTGGCATATCGCCTCACCTCTGCGCTCGTTCGCGGCTCATCGGGTTCACGACTTCGTCGCCTTGCCGCGCTTGCGGCCGCGGACGATGTGCCTGTCCGACTTGTTCTTGCCCTTCCGGGTCTTTTTCCCTTCCCGCTTGCCCCAGGGCGAGACCGGGGGGCGCCCGCCGGAGGTGCGGCCCTCTCCGCCACCCAGGGGATGGTCCACCGGGTTCATGGCCACGCCCCGGACCTTCGGACGCCGGCCCCGCCACCGGTTGGCGCCGGCCTTGCCCAGGATCCGGAGCTCGTGGTCGATGTTTCCGACCTGGCCCACCGTGGCCCGGCACTCCTTGCGCACCCGGCGCACCTCGGTGGAGGGGAGCCGGAGCGTGACGAAGTTGCCCTCCTTGGCCACCACCTGGACGCCCGAGCCGGCCGAGCGGGCCATCTGGCCGCCCTTGCCGGGCCTCAGCTCGACGTTGTGGACCGTGGTGCCCAGGGGAATCCGCGCCAGGGGCAGGCAGTTGCCGACCTTGATGTCGGCGTCGTCGGCGGCGACGATCGTGTCTCCGACCTTCAGGTCCCGGGGATGGATGATGTAGCGCTTCTCGCCGTCGGCGTAGTTGATCAGCGCGATGTTGGCCGAGCGGTTCGGGTCGTACTCGATCTCGGCGACCTTCCCCGGCACGCCCTCCTTGTCGCGCTTGAAGTCGATCCGACGGTAGCGGCGCTTGTGCCCGCCGCCCCTGCGCCGGGTCGTCATGTGTCCGTGGTGGTTCCGTCCGCCGGTCCCGGTGAGCGGCTCGGTCAGGGAGCGCTCGGGCTCCGAGCGGGTCACGTCCGTCTTGGACGTGACCGACCGGAATCGGGATCCCGGCGTGACGGGCTTGAACTTCTTCATCGCCATGGGTCGTGCCTCACCCCAGCTCGTAGAACTCGATGTGGTCACCCAGCTCGAGGGTGACCATCGCTTTCTTGAAATCGTTCCTGCGGCCGACCAGCCAGTTGCCGGCCATCTGGCCCAGGAGCCCCCGGCGGTACTTCCCCGCCAGGCGGGCGGTCCGGACCTTGGTGACCTTCACGTCCCAGAGCTCCTCGACCGCCTGCCGGATCTCGGTCTTGTTCGACTCCTCGGCGACGAGGAGGGTGTAGACGTTCTCCTCCTCCATCATCCGGGTCGTCTTCTCCGTGATCAGCGGCTGGAGGACGATGTGGTGCGCCTTGGCCATGCTACTCCTCCTCCTCGCCGGTCAGCTCGTCGATGCGGGAATCGTAGTGCCGCTGGGCCGTCTTGCGGTCGTCCCGCTCCTGAAGCGCCCGGATCGTGTCCACGTCGTCGAAGTCCGCCAGGAAGTCGGCCAGCTCCTTCACCGTGGGCAGCTCGATCTCGCTGACGTCCACGGCCCCGGGCCCGGCGGCTTCCTCGGGCTCCTCGACCTCGGGCTCCTCCTCGGGCTCGGGCTCCGGCTCGGCGGCCGCTTCGGCGGCTTCCTCTTCGGCAGCCTCCTCCTCGGCGGCGACGGCCTCGGCCACCTCGGCGGCCCGGGCCTCGCCTTCCTCGAGGAGCTCTTCGGGGACCTCGTCCTCGTCGACGAGCTCGCTGTGGGGCTCGTCGGCGACCTCGACCTCTTCGGCGTAGGCCGCCTCGGCCTTCACCCGGGCGATCCGGGCCTTCGCCTTCTCGACGAGCCCGGCCTCCTCGGCGTCGGCGGTCGCCTTCTCCAGCGCAGAGCGCTCGATCACGATCGTGCTCGCCCAGAGGACGTTGTAGGCCGCTTCCTGGCCGAAGGGCATGATCTCGACCCGGGGCATGTTCCGCCCCGAGAGGTAGACCACCTTCTTCACCCCGTCGGTCAGGAGCAGGACCTTGCCCTCGACGCCGAGCGACTCCAGGAGCTGGCGGAGGCGCTTCGTCTTCGGCGCCTCGTACTCCAGGTCGTCGATCACCACGACCCGGTCGTCCGCCGCCCGGGCGTTCAGGGCGGAGCGCCGGGCCAGGCCCTTCACCTTCTTCGGCAGGTCCACCCGCCAGGACTTCTTCTTCGGCGGGAAGATCACGCCGCCGCCGGCCCAGATCGGGGAGCGGATCGAGCCGTGTCGCGCCCGGCCGGTCCCCTTCTGGCGCCACGGCTTGCGGCCGCCGCCCCGGAGCTCGGACTTCGTCTTGGCCTCGGCGGTGCCCTGCCGCTGGTTCAGGCGATACGCCCGAACCGCCTGGTGCAGTACGTGCTCGTTGACGATCCCGTCGAAGAGCCAGATCGGGAGATCCGTGTCCCCGGCTTCGGCGCCGTCGTTGTCGTAGTAGCGAGCCTTGAACATCGTCACTTCTGGATCAGGACGTGGCTGTTTCGGCTCCCGGGGACGCCGCCCTTCACGAAGAGCAGGTTCCGCTCGGGGTCGATCTTCACGACTTCGAGGTTCACGATCGTGGCCCGGTCGTTGCCCATCTGGCCCGGCATCTTCCGTCCCTTGATCACCCGGGACGGGTCGGTGCCGGGGCCGATGGAGCCCGGGTTCCGGGACATGGGGTGGCCGTGGGAGGCCGGGCGTCCGGAGAACCCGTGGCGCTTGACCACGCCCTGGAAGCCCCGGCCCTTGGCCGTGCCGCTCACCTTCACCCGCTCGCCGGGCTCGAAGACCTCGACCGTGACTTCCTGGCCGAGCTCGTACTCCTCGTCCTCGGTCACGGCGAACTCCCGGAGGATGCGGGGCGCGGCCTCGAGGCCCGCCTTCTCGGCGTGCCCCATCTCGGCCTTCGCCGTCCGCTTCGCCTTCTTCTCGCCGAAGCCGAGCTGGACGGCCCGGTAGCCGTCGCTCTCCTCGGTCTTCACCTGCAGGACCGGACACGGACCCGCCTCGATGACGGTCACGGGGATCGCGCTCCCCTCGTCGTCGAAGACCCGGGTCATCCCGACCTTCTTTCCGATGATTCCGGCCATGGCTAGAAGGGGGTCGTGGGGGGGGGGGGGGGCGCGGGCGGGGGG
>CAZMPV010000314.1:0-3899 GCA_964567985.1 uncultured Gemmatimonadaceae bacterium | reverse complement strand
CTAACTTAGAGGGGAGGCCCGACGGGGACCATCCGGCCCTCCGCCGGTTCGGCGGGGCGCCGCGGGAACCGTACATTGGACGTCGCCATGACCTCCGGAGTCCTCGCCCCGCGCCGCCCGTGAGTGGCAAGTCCGAGCGCCCGCTCTTCGTCTGGGACGGGGAGTGCGGCTTCTGTCGCTTCTGGGTGCTCCGCTGGAAGGCCCGGGTCGGTGACGCCGCGGAGGTGGCTCCCTACCAGGAGGTCGGCGAGCGGGTCCTCGGTGTGGACGAAGCGGACTTCCGGCGCTCGGCGAAGCTCGTGGAGGAGGACGGCACGCTCCGCGAGGCCGCGGCCGCGGTCTTCCGCCTCCTCTCCCTGGCGCCGGGCCCGTCGGTGGCCTGGTGGCTCTATCGCCGGCTGCCCCCGTTCCGGTGGATCTCCGAGGCCGCGTACCGGATCGCGGCCCGGAACCGGGGCTTCTTCGGGCGCCTGACCGGGCTGCTCTGGGGCCGGGAGCCCCCGCCCCACGGCTTCCGGGCCGCCGGATGGATCCTGGTGCGTGCCCTGGCGCTGATCTACCTGATCGCCTTTCTCTCCCTGGCGGTCCAGCTCCGGGGGTTGATCGGAGCCGAGGGCATCCTCCCCGTGGGCCCCTACCTCGATGCCGTGGCCGGCTCCACCGGCGCAGGACCGGCGGCCTGGCTGCGGGCTCCGACCCTCGCCTGGCTCGCCCCGGGCGACCTCGGCCTCTCGCTGATCTGCGGGCTGGGGATCGTGGCCTCCGTCGGCCTCTTCCTGGGGGTGCTGCCCCTCCTCACCGCCGGGATCGCGTGGGTGACCTACCTCTCCTTCGTCACCGCCGGCCGGGTCTTCCTCTCCTTCCAGTGGGACCTCCTCCTCCTGGAGGCGGGATTCCTCCTCCTCTTCTTCGTGCCGGCGACGACGACGCCCCGGGACCGGGGCTCCCGGTCGGGCCTGGCGGGGCACTTCTTCCGGGCGCCGGCCCGGTGGTTTCCCGTGCTCTGGCTCTTCTGGTGGCTCCTCTTCCGGCTGATCCTGGAATCCGGCCTGGTCAAGCTGGCCAGCGGCGATCCCGTGTGGCGGGACCTGACGGCCCTGGCCCACCACTTCGAGACCCAGCCCCTGCCGAACGCGGTGGCGTGGCTCGCTCACCAGCTCCCGCTCTGGGCGCACAAGCTCGCCACCCTGGGGACCCTCGCGTTCGAGCTGGCGGTGCCGATCCTCTTCTTCCTCCCGCGCCGGCCCCGGATCGTCGGCGCCCTCGCGGTGATCGGCCTCCAGGTCGTGATCATGGCCACCGGCAACTACACCTTCTTCAACCTCCTGACCATCGCCCTGGCCTCGAGCCTGTTGGACGACGGGGCGTGGCGCAGGCTCCTGGCGCGGATTCCGGGAGGCGGGGGGCTGCTGGAGGCACTGGGTGTCGGAGACGACCCGCTCCCGGGACGGCTCCGGGCGATCGGCCTGGGAGGGAAGGACGGCGAAGAGGAGGACGGCGGCTCCGGTGAGGCGGGAGCGTCCAAGGGAGAGGCGGGCCCCGCGGCGGTCCCGGGTCCGGTCCGGCGCGCCCTCGTCGGCGCATTCCTCGCCCTGGCGGTGGGGGTCGGCTCGGTCCAGCTCCTGGGCAGCGCAGGCGTAGGCGTCTCTTCGGGGCCGATCGACGCGGCCCGTCGGGCGCTGGGGGCCTACGGTGTCGTCAACGGATACGGGCTCTTCGCCGACATGACCACGCGTCGTCCCGAGATCGTCCTCCAGGGTCGCCAGGGCGACGGCCCGTGGCGCACCCTGGACTTCCGTTACAAGCCCGACGACCCGGCCGAGCGTCCCCGGCAGGTCGCGCCCCATCAGCCCAGGGTGGACTGGCAGATGTGGTTCGCCGCGCTCCGGGCCGAGCGGGCGCCGCCGGACGCTCCTCCCCGGGTCCGCTACGACCGCTGGCTCCTGCGCTTCGTCGAGCGGCTCCTGGCCGGCGAGCCCCGGGTCTGGGCGCTCCTTTCCCCGGACAGCCCCTTCCGGCGGGACGACGGGGTGCGCCCGCCGGATCAGATGCGGGCTCTCCTCTACGACTACCGCTTCACCCCGCCGGGGGAGCGGTCCCGGAGCGGGCGGTGGTGGAGCCGGACCCTCCTGGGCACCTACCTTCCGCCGGTGCGGAGGGCCGAGGGCGGGCTGCAGACGGTGGGAGGAGGCCCCTGAGCGGAGGGCCGGCGCCCGCCCGACCCGGCGGTCGGGGTGGGCCGGGGGTCAGAAGAAGTCGCCGCCGCCGTCGAAGGAGTCGAAGCGCGGGTTCACCACGTCGCTGTAGATCGAGCCGAAGGTGTAGCTGAGCCCGATCCGCACCCGGGTCTCGAAGTCGGTGGCGAACTCCCGCTGGCCGACCAGGATCTCCTCGTCGCTCGCCTCCTCGGCCGGCAGGTAGATCTGGTCCCTGACCCGGGACGCACTGCCGAATATGTCGAACGAGAGCCCCTGGACGAGCTGGAGCTCGACCCGGCCCGAGAAGGTGACCCGGTTCTGCTGGATCTCCTGGAGGTAGTGGAGTCCCTCCAGCGAGAGGTTCAGCTCGCCCCACTGCTCCTGGACGTCCAGCGATACGTTGAGCGTCTGCGTCGATCGGAGCTCGCTGGTCTCCTCGAAGACCGTGAGCTCGTCGTAGTCGAAGCGGACCCCGGAAACGGCGTACAGGAATGTGAGCTGCCGCCGCGTCGACTCCGAGTAGGGGAAGACGTTGTACTCGACGGCCGGGCCTCCCCGGATGGTCAGGTCCTGGTTCAGCCGGGTGGAATGGCGGACCGAACCCTGGCCGCCGACGCTCCAGTGCTCCCCGAGGCTCTTCACCGCCAGGCTCTGGAAGCCGAAATCCCGCTGGATGCTCAGGAATTCCTCCCCGTCTCCCACCTCGAAGCGGCGCTGGCTGTATCGGCCGCCGACGCCCAGGTCGATCTTCCATTCCTCCGTCGTCCGGTTCGCCGACAGCCCCCCGTTGAAGGAGCCGGAGGTGACCCGGGCCTCGCTGCTGTAGCCTCCGCCCAGGTCCACGTCGAAGACCCAGCGGTTCCAGGGGTCCTGGATCCGGGTCCGCCGCTGGCCGGTCTCCTCCGCTCCCGCCTCTTCGTAGGTGACCCGGAGCCCTGCGCCCGCCGGCGTCTCCGCGGCGTAGGTGGAGAGGCCCAGGGCCATGACCCGGACCAGCTCCTGCCGCTCCTCGGCCTCGCTCTCGGTGGGGTCGGTGGAGACGGTGAGCCTGCGCTCGAGGCCGTCGAAGTCCTCCCGGCCGATGAAGTCGAGCGTGAAGAGGTTCCCGCCCCCGCCGGTGTCCTGCTCGGTGACCAGGAGGTGGACGTCGGCCACCTGCCGGTCCCGGACCCAGGTCACGAAGGGCAGCTCCCGGCGGACGTAGTCGAAGTCGCAGAGCCAATGCGGGCAGTCCAGGAAGACCAGGACCACCTCGTCGACGGAGGCCGTGTCGGCCGCCGCGGCCTCCTGCTGGCCGGCGAGGCCGGCGGGGAGGCCGAGGACGAGGAGCGCCGCGAGGAAGGAGGTCACCTGGACCAGGGCGGCACGACCCGGTTCGAGCGGGCGTAGGCGATCTGCTGGCCCAGGTGCTCGTTCATGTGGGTGATGAGCTGGAGGAGAACCGACCACTTCGGCACGTCCCTTCCGTAGAGTCGCGTCATCGTCGCCATGTCGTCGCTCGTCATCGCCTCGACGTGGGTGCGGACGTGTTCGAGGGAGCGGTCGAGGATCTCGACGACCCGCTCCTTCTCGGTCACGACCCCCTGGAGGTTCTCGTACTCCACGTCTTCCGGGGCGTCCACCCCGAGGGCGCTCTCCGGGTAGGCGTAGTTGTAGCGGGCGATGTGCATGTAGGCGTCGGCCACCGAGGCCACGCCCTCC
>CAZMPV010000313.1:0-3907 GCA_964567985.1 uncultured Gemmatimonadaceae bacterium | reverse complement strand
GACCACTACGCCTTCGCGCCGGACCACGACTACTACGACGAGAAGTCGGATCCGGACGACCCCACCTGGTGGATGGTGGAGGTGGAGTTCGTGGAGAAGTTCGACCGGCTCGTCGAGCTCTCGGAGATCAAGGAGCGGAAGGAGCTCGAGGAGATGGTCCTGGTCAACCGGATGCGACTCTCGGTGCAGCCCGTGGAGAAGGACGAGTTCCAGGTGGTCCGGAGCATGGGGAGGGAGGGATGAACGGCTCTCGGCGGGGATTCGGTCTCGCGGCGGCGGCCTCTCTGCTCCTCGCGCTGCCGGCGGCCGCGGAGCCGGTCCGAGCCCCGGGACCCGGGGCGCCTCCCGTCGACACCCTCCGCGTCGACGCCCTCCACGGCACGGTGGAGATCCTCAAGGACGAGTGGGGGATCTCCCACATCTACGCCGAGACGGAGGAGGACCTCTTCTTCGCCCAGGGATGGAACGCCGCCCGTGACCGGCTCTTCCAGCTCGAGCTCTGGCGCAGACAGGCCACCGGCACCGTGGCCGAGATCCTGGGGCCGAGAGCGGTGGCCCGGGACCACGGGACCCGGCTCTTCAAGTTCCGTCGTGACCTGACCCGGGAGCTGAACCACTACCACCCCCGGGGGAAGGCGATCATCGAGGCCTTCGTCCGGGGCATCAACGCCTACGTCGATCGGACCCGGAGGAATCCGGATCTCCTGAGCGTGGAGTTCGAGCTCCTGGGGATCGAGCCGGGGCACTGGACGCCGGAGGTCGTCGTCTCCCGACACCAGGGGCTCCTGGGCAACATCGGCTCGGAGCTCCGCTACGGTCGGGCGGTCGCCCGCCTCGGCCCCGAGCGGGTGAAGGAGCTCGAGAAGTTCGAGCCGTGGGAGCCGGAGATGGCGCTGGATCCGGCCATCGACGGGGAGCTCCTCTTCCAGGACGTCCTCCGGCTCTACTACGCCTTCCGGCGGTCGGTGGACTTCCGGCCCGAGGACATCGCGGCCGAGCACCGGCGGGAGAGCGAGGACGCCGAGCTGGATGCGGCCCTGGAGCGCATGAACGCGGCGGCGGAGGCCGTCACGGGGAGCCGGTCCGTCTCGGCCGATCCGGCGGGCTTCGTCCCCCCCGAAGACGCCCTCGAGACCATCGGCTCGAACAACTGGGTCGTGAGCGGCGAGCTCACGGAGAGCGGCTACACGGTGATGGCCAACGATCCCCACCGGGCCCAGGCCGCGCCCGCTCTCCGCTACTGGGTCCACCTGGTGGGGCCGGGCTGGAACGTCATCGGGGGAGGCGAGCCCACGATCCCCGGCGTCTCCATCGGCCACAACGAATACGGAGCCTGGGGCCTGACGGTCTTCCGCACCGACGGGGAGGACCTCTACGTCTACGAGACCCATCCCGACGACCCGGACCTCTACAGGTACCGGGACCGCTGGGAGCGGATGACGACGATCGAGGAGACGATCGAGGTGAAGGGCGCCGACCCGGTCACCGTCGAGCTCCGCTACACCCGACACGGACCCGTCGTCCACCGGGACGAGTCCAACGACGTGGCGTACGCCGTCCGGGCCGCCTGGATGGAGATCGGCGGCGCGCCCTACCTGGCCAGCCTGCGGATGGACCAGGCGAAGAGCTGGGAAGAGTTCCGGGAGGCGTGCTCGTACTCGAACATCCCCGGCGAGAACATGGTATGGGCCGGCCGGGACGGAACCATCGGCTGGCAGGCGGTGGGCATCGCCCCGATCCGTCGGAGCTGGAGCGGCCTGGTTCCCGTGCCCGGCGACGGTCGCTACGAGTGGGACGGCTACCTGCCGATCGAGGCGAAGCCCCACACCGTGAACCCCGAAGAGGGCTTCTTCGCCACGGCGAACAACAACCTGACGTCCCCGGACTATCCGTACCCCGAAGCGATCGCCTACGAGTGGTCGGCGCCGTGGCGCTGGGCGAGGGTGAGCGAGGTCCTGGCGTCGGGCCGCCGCCACAACCTCCGGGACATGATGGATCTGCAGACCGACGTGCTCTCGATTCCCGCCCGGACCCTGGTGCCCCTGCTGGAGCACGTGGAGTCCGACGACCCCCGGGTCGAGGAGGCCCGGTCGCGGCTGCTGGCGTGGGACTACCGGATGGAGGCCGACGAGGTGGCCCCGGGAATCTACGCCGAGTGGGAGGAGACGCTCGACGACAACGTCAGCGAGCGGCTCATGAACGGCGAGGAGCGGGACCTCCTGGGCTCGCTCCCCATGGAGATCGTCGTGGACCGGCTGCTCATGCCGACCGGCGGGTTCGGGGCGGACCCGATCGCGGCCCGGGACGCCCTGTTGCTCCGGAGCCTCGAGGAGACGGTGGCCGCCCTGACCGAGAAGCTGGGCCCCGAGATGGACGACTGGGTCTACGGCCAGCCCGACTACAAGCACGCCCTGATCCGACATCCCCTGGCCGACGCCGTGGACCCGGGCATGCGCGAGACGCTGAACGTGGGTCCGGCGCCCCGGGGCGGCTACGGCTACACCGTCAACAACACGGGCATGGGCGACAACCAGACCTCCGGGGCGTCCTTCCGGATCATCGTGGACACCGGCGACTGGGACCGGGCCGTGGGGGCCCAGAACCCGGGCCAGGGCGGCGACCCGAACGACCCCCACTACCGGGACCTCTTCTCCCTGTGGGCGGCGGATCGGTACTTCCCGGTCTTCTACTCCAGAGACAAGGTGGAGGGAGCGACCGAGACCACGACGGTGCTGCGGCCGGGTCGTTAGGGAAGGGGCCGGGGCCGGGAGCGCTCAGGCCGGTCGCTTCGACTCGAGCCACTCCTCGGGGCCGAAGGTTCGCTCCGTCTCCTTCGGGTTCCGGCGGAACCAGCGGGAGACCAGGAGGATCTCGGCGGCCTCCTCGGGGGCCAGACCCTCCGGCCCGGCATCGGGGGCGCTGAAGACCTCCTCGATCCGACGGGCGGCGGCCCGGCGCGCGTCGGCGTCCTTGGGATGCCGGACGTGGTCCCGGACGAGTCCCCGGCGGACCAGGTAGAGGCGGTCGTCGCCCCTGAATCCGGGCACCCGATAGACGAAGGAGAGGCTCCGGACCCGGCCCCGGAAGGCGACGAGCCGCTCCTGGAAGCTCCGCAGGCGCTCGAGGCGGTCCCTCAGGATCGCGGCGTATTCGAAGTCCGTGCGCCCGGCCGCCTTCCGCATCTCCTCCCGGAGGCTCTCCAGGGGCTCCTTCGAGCGGCCCTCCAGGAAGCGGCGGGCCAGCCGGACCCGCTCGGCGTACTCCTCCGCCGTGCAGCGCCCGGCGCAGGGGGCGAGGCAGCTCCCGGTCTCGGCCCGCATGCACCGGGGCGGCCGGCCGCCGGAGAAGATCTCGAGCTGGTCGTCGAAGTGGATCGGGGTCGAGGCCGGGCAGTCCCGGAGACCCAGGAGGTGGGAGAGCTCCCGGATCGTCTGGCTCAGCCGCCCCGGACGGGGGAAGGGCCCGAAGTAGCCGGCGCCGTCGTCGGCCACCCGGCCCACGGCCAGGAGCCGGGGCGCGGGCTCCCGGGTCAGCTTCACGAAAGCGTACTTCCGCTTGCGGGCGTGCTCTACGTTGTAGGGGGGTCGCCACCGCTTGATGAGACGGAGCTCCCGGACCAGCGCCCAGAACTCGTTCGGCACGTACTCCCAGCGGATCTTCGAGGTGGCCCGGACCAGGTCCGCCGACTTGTCCCCCGGCGGTGCGCGGAAGTAGGAGAGGAGCCGGGTCCGGACCCGGACCGACTTGCCCACGTAGAGGACGTCGCCGTCGCCGTCGATCATCCGGTACACGCCCGGACGGTCCTCGGCGTGGGCCCGGACGTGGCTGCGGAGCCGGGTGCGCCGGGACGGGTCCTCCGGCGAGGGCTTCTTCGAGACGACTTTCGCCATTTCTTCGGTAGTATAGG
>CAZMPV010000312.1:0-3927 GCA_964567985.1 uncultured Gemmatimonadaceae bacterium | reverse complement strand
GACCAGCAGCCAGAATGCGACGACCTGGACGGGCCAGGCCACCGCCGCCGCCAGGAGCACCCCGCGGCGTCCGTCGGGCTCCAGCCACGGCCACAGGAGTGCACTCGCCGCCAGCACCAGCGCAAGGGCGACGCCCGCGTAGCGGCCGACGGGGCTCACGGCCCGGGCTCGCCGGGCTCGTCCTTCGACGCCAGCCCGACCACGTGCCGGTACAGGCTGTAGAAGCCCGCGGCCGCGCCCAGGAACGCGCCCAGAATCATGAAGAGCGGCTCGGTCCCGATCCTCAGGTCCAGCCACCAGCCGCCCATGAGGAAGAGGAGCACCGAGAGAGCCCAGGTGAGCCCGTAGCCCGTGTACTCCCCGACCTCGGCCCACAGCGTCCGGCTCCGGTCGGGCCCGTCCCGCTCGTCCGTCTCCATCGGCTCCATCCCGCGTTGCGGGTGGAGGGTGATCCTCCGGCTCCGGGACCCGCTTCTGATTTCCAGAGCCTGCGAAAACTAGGGGCTTGTGAAATTTTTCGCAAGCTCCCCCGGGGGACGGGGGCCGGGTGCCCGGGAGCCCCTCGAGACGGGGGTGCGCGGCGGGGTCCCCGATGCCGAGCCGGGTGGTCCGGAAATCCGCTTGACGGTGCGGAAAACCGGGGTCTATCTTCGCGTCGGCCGGCTGCCCGAGCCGGCGCCCGGCGCCCCGCCCGCCGCGCCGAGCCCGCTCCCGTCGCCGGAAGCGACGAGCGTCCGCGTCGGAGCCCGGAGGACCCCGAGCCCGGGGTGGAGGGTATCGGCGGGTGACGCGTCGAGCGAGCAAGTCACGGAGCGGCGTCGTGCCTTCGGGCCCGCCGCTCCTCATCGTACGGAGGGTATCGCACACGGAATGGCAACGAGAGAAGAGGCGGCGGTCCGGGACCGGGACCTGGAGCTGCTGGAACGGGTCGCGGACGTCTCCTCCGCCCTCCGTGGCGAGGTGGAGAAGCGGATCGTCGGGCAGAAGCACATCGTCAACGGGCTCCTCACCGCACTCCTGGCGAACGGCCACGCCCTCCTGGTCGGGGTGCCAGGCCTGGCGAAGACCCTCCTGGTCTCGACGATGGCCGAGGTCCTGGACCTGGAGTTCAACCGGATCCAGTTCACCCCGGACTTGATGCCGACCGACATCACCGGGACCGAGGTCATCGAGGAGGACCGCACCACCGGCCGTCGGGTCTTCCGCTTCGTCCGCGGCCCGATCTTCGCCAACGTTGTCCTGGCCGACGAGATCAACCGGACGCCCCCGAAGACCCAGGCGGCCCTGCTCCAGGCGATGCAGGAGCGCGCCGTGACCGCGGCGGGCCAGACATACCCCCTGGAGCCGCCCTTCTTCGTCCTCGCCACCCAGAATCCCATCGAGCAGGAAGGGACCTATCCCCTGCCCGAGGCCCAGCTCGACCGCTTCATGCTCGAGCTCCAGATCGGATATCCGAGCCGGGAGGAAGAAGAAGAGGTGGCGCTGCGGACCACAGGCGAGGACGTCCCCGACGTGCGGCCGGTGGTGGACGCCGAGGAGCTGGTCGAGCTTCAGCACCTGGTCCGCCGCATCCCGGCGCCGCCGTCCCTGGCGTCCTTCGCGGTCCGGCTCGCCCGGGCGACCCGACCCGAGAGCGAGGAAGCGCCCCCGGTCACGCGGCAGTACGTGAGCTGGGGCGCCGGTCCCCGGGCCTCCCAGTTCCTGGTCCTGGGAGCGAAGGCCCGGACCGCGGCGCGGGGCGAGGCCATGCCCACCTTCGACGACGTCCGGGCGGTGGCGCCGGCCGTCCTGGCCCACCGGCTGGTCCTGAACTTCGAGGCCGAGGCCGACGGCCGGACCACCCGGGATCTGATCTCCGAGCTCCTCGAGCAGACGGAGGAATGGACCTAGAACCGCGAAGTACCCGGGAGCGGGGCCGACCTCCGGATTCCGGACGCGCCCGATGACGGGCGTCGTCGTGGCCCTCGCCGCCCTCCTCGTCGCGGGCTCGGCCGCCCTCTCGGCCGGCGAGACCGCCGTCTTCTCGCTGGGCGAGTCCCGCCTGCGCACGATCCGGCAGGAGGGGTTCCAGCGGGGCGAGGTCCTGGCCCGGCTCCGGGGCCAGCCCGGTCGCCTGCACGCCTCGGTCACCACCCTCAACACCGTCTTCAACCTCGGCGCCGTGGCGCTCCTGGTGTACGGCGCGGCCCTCCGATGGAGCGCGACCGGCACGCTGCTGGCCATGGCCGGAAGCGTCGTCGTCGTCTTCCTCCTGGGCGAGATCGTCCCCCGGGCCATAGTGAGCCGCCGTCCGGTGCGCCTCGCCCTGGCCGCGGCCCCCCTCCTGGCCCGCGTCGAGCGGCTGGCCCGGCCCCTGGTGGGCAACCTGGTCCGACTGGAGGAGCTCCTCTCATGGCGAAACGGCGAGGAGACGTCGAGCCAGGAGCTCGAGGTCCGGGAGATCAGCGAGCTCGGCCGCCGGGAGGGCGTCGTCGGCGAAGAGGAGCACCTCCTGGTGGAGCGCGCCTTCCGCCTCGACGAGCTCTCGGCGTGGGACGCCATGACCCCCCGGGTGGACATCTTCGCCTGGGAAGACGCACGGCCCCTCTCGGACATCATGGAAGACCTGGACCGGGTGCCCTTCTCCCGCGTCCCGGTCTACGGCGACTCCATCGACGACGTGACCGGCATCCTCTACGTCCGGGCGGCCTACGAGACCTACGTCTCGGGCCGGACGGACCTGCCGCTGTCCCGGGTGGCCCGGGAGCCGTTCTTCGTACCCGGCTCCCTGCCCCTGACCCGTCTGCTCCGGGACTTCCAGGCCCGACGCATCCACATGGGCATCGTCGCCGACGAGTTCGGCGGCACCGATGGCCTGATCACCCTGGAGGACGTCCTGGAGGAGCTGGTGGGCGAGATCGTGGACGAGACCGACGTGGCCGAGGAGCCGATCACCCGGATCTCCCGGACCGAGCTGGTCGCCGACGGGGCCGTGGACCTCCGGGAGATCAACTACGCCTTCAACGTCTCGCTGCCCCAGCTCGAGCACCGCTCCCTCAACGGCTTCATCCTGGAGGAGATGGGCCACGTGCCCGAGGCCGGCGAGACGCTGGAGCGGGCCGGCGTGGAGATCGAGGTGCTCGAGGCCAGCGAGACCCAGGTCATGCGGGCCCGGCTCCGGAAGCGGCCGGCACCCCACGACGCCGTGTAGCCGGACCGTGGCCGAGATCATCTCCTTCCGGGGAAAGACGCCCCGCATCGCCGACGACGCCTTCGTCGCCCCCACCGCCGTCCTCGTCGGAGACGTCACGGTGGGTCCCGAAGCGAGCATCTGGTTCGGCGCCGTTCTCCGGGGCGACCACCCGGAGAACGGGATCGTCGTCGGGGCCCGGACGAGCATCCAGGACAACTGCGTCGTCCACGTCGGCGACTGGGGGCCGACGGTGGTGGGCGAGGACTGCACCATCGGCCACGGTGCCAAGTTCGAGAGCTGCACGATCGGCGATCGGAGCATCGTGGGGATGAACGCCGTGATCCTCCAGAACGCCCGGGTCGGCAGCGAGTGTCTCGTGGCGGCCGGAGCGGTCGTCCTCGAGGACGCCGAGATCCCCGACCGGAGCCTGGTCGCAGGGGTGCCCGCCCGGGTGCGGAAGACCCTGGAGGGCAAGTCCGCCGACTGGATCCGGGGCGGGGGGAAGCACTACGTCGAGCTCTCCCGGGAATACCTGGCCGAGGGGCTCGGACGGCCCTCCGAGGACGACGACGACGGATGAGCTCCGGAAAGAGCGGGCCGGAAGGCGCCGGAGAGACCACGCCCGCCGATGGAGCCGACGACGGCGAAGACGCTCCCGAGGGGACCGGGACGTGCGGGCTCTGCGGCGGGCCCACCTACGAGCGTCACTGCAAGATCGTCTGCCTCCGCTGCGGCTACGTGCGGGACTGCAGCGA
>CAZMPV010000311.1:0-3943 GCA_964567985.1 uncultured Gemmatimonadaceae bacterium | reverse complement strand
AACGTCCAGACCAAGTACGGGATGGTCCGGACCGACCACATCCTCTTCATCGCCGCCGGCGCCTTCCACGTGGCCAAGCCCAGCGACCTGGTTCCCGAGCTCCAGGGCCGCTTCCCGATCCGGGTCGAGCTCCACAATCTGGGCGAGGAGGAGTTCGTCCGGATCCTGACCGAGCCCCGGAACGCCCTGACGAGCCAGTACCGGGCCCTGGTCGAGACCGAGGGCGCCGAGCTGGACTTCACCGACGAGGGGATCCGGGAGCTCGCCCGGATCGCCGCCCGCCTGAACGAGACGATGGAGAACATCGGGGCCCGGCGCCTCCAGACCGTGATGACTACGCTCCTGGAGGAGATCCTCTACGACCTTCCCGAGTCCGGGGCCGAGTCGTTCCGAATCGACGGCGACTTCGTCCGGGAGCGCCTGGGCTCGATCGCCCGGGACGAGGACCTGAGGCGCTACATCCTGTAGGGGGGGCTCACTGCTCCGGCGCCCAGGTGGGCGTTTCCACGCCCTCCATCGTCGAGCCCAGGAGCGCGTTGAAGAGGAGCTTGAACGTGCTCCGGGGCTGACCCCTCGTGTCGGGCCGGAATCCCAGGAGAACGACCTGCCCGTCGCCGAGGGGCATCCTGAGCGCCGCCGGCTTTCCGGCCAGGTGCTCGTCGCCGCCGATGGCCCACCCGTCGGCCAGGACGTCCTCGTCGTCGAAGGTGGCCACCACCGAGAGGCGGTGCTCCGCCCGGCGCTCGCCGTCCCTGCTCGAGGCCTCCGACGCCGGCGAGACGATTCCGGGGAGCCAGGAGTGGCGCCAGAAGAGGGCCGTGGCGTCGGGGTCCATCCCCCAGGAGACCGGCTCGGCGGGATCCGGCTCGATCCGGATCAGGGAGCCGGGCACGTAGAAGCGCCGGGGGTCCACGCCCTCGATCCGGTTCGTCACGGGCAGGCCCAGGGTCCGGGCCGCGAAGCCGGCCGACCGGTGGACGCCCAGGAGCCAGCCGCCCCTCTCCACGAAGCCCTTCAGCGCCGCCGCGCCCTCGGCGCCGATGCCGCCGACGTAGCGCTCGGGCATCGTTCCCGGGGGGTGGCCGTTGGCCAGGGTCTCGGCTCCCTGGTCGGGGAGCACCAGGACGTCGTAGCCGGACAGCCGCTCCGGCGTCAGGTCGCCGTCGTGGAGGGTGTCGGCCCGAAAGCCGTACTGGTCGAGGACCCAGCGGGTCCAGCCCTCGGGCATGCTGGCGACCCAGCTCTTGTAGAGGCCGACCCGGGGCGCCGAGACCGCCCGGAAGGCGTCGGCGGGGGCGTCGTCGATCCCGACGAAGTCGAGGCCGGTGGCCCGGGCCTCTTCCTCCAGGCGGCTCCGCTCCACGTCCCGGACGCGGAAGGTGCCCGGCGCCCACGTCCGGCCGCCCAGCTCCGCCTGCCGGCCGAGCCGGTCGACGGTGGCCCCGTCCTCCAGGAGCCGGTTCACCGCCCGGAATGCGTGGTTGGCCCGGGTCGTCAGGAGGTAGCCCGCCTCGCCGCCACCGGAGACGGCGCCGGGCTCCGGCCGGACCTCTTCGACGGTGGAGCCCGGGACGGCGAAGGGCTCGTGGACCCGGGTCACGTCGACGCCCATCTGGTCCGGGAGGTTGTAGCCCGTGAAGTCGTAGGGGCTCTCCGGCGGACCGCCCGGATGATCGAAGCGGTCCGGGTAGAGCTTGGGCTCGAGAAGGTCCACCACGAAGGCCCGGAAGGCCTGGGGCCCGATCACGTAGCTGCCGGCGGGGTGCTCCTCGCCGCCCGCCCGGAATGCCCGCTCCGCCCGGTGGATCTCCACGCCCCCGGTCCGGAGCACCTGGAGGAGCTCGACGGCCGCCGACGGGTCGTGCTGGTCGGCCGGGTCGACGATCCAGGCGAAGGGACCCTCCTCGGCGGCCTCGCCCCGGGAGATCTGCCGGCGTCCCAGGTGGTAGACGTCGTAGAGGAAGTCCTCCGGCGTCTTCGATGCCAGGTCCAGGACGGCCCGGGAGGCGGTCATCATGTAGTCCATGGCGTCCCGGATGCGCCAGCAGCCCCCCATCCACGGCTCCGGATACTTCATGCTGGGCTCGTCGGTGGGCAGGTCGATGCCCCGGGTGAAGGTGTCGCCGACCTCGGCCCGGGAGTAGCAGTGGGGCGTGGCGTAGCGGTAGAGGGCGGTCTCGGTGAACATCCCCATGAGGTTGTGGAGCTGGGGGGCGTAGTGCATGAAGCCGCCGCCCCAGGTGACCCGGTAGCCGATCCCCGTCGAGACGCCGGGCTTGTTCTCGGCCATGAAGCGCTTGAGCATGTACTGGCCCACGTGGCTGAACTTGGCCGCCATCATCGGATCCAGGACGGGGCTCAGGGGATCGGCCGCGGGGGGCACCCAGATGCGGCCGGGGAAGGGGCCGGTCTGGTGGTGGTTGTAGATGACCTGGGGGAACCACTCGTGGTAGAAGATCCGGGCGGCGGCCTTCGTCTCGGCCTGGGTGAACATGTACCAGTCCCGGTTGTTGTCGTGGCCCACGTAGTGGTGGTAGAGGCCCGGGAGCTCGGCGGTCTCGTAGGGCGTGCCGAGGTTCGAGCGGTACCACCCGGTGATGATGTCCAGCCCGTCCGGGTTGATGTTGATCATCAGCAGCGTCATGACGTTCTCCCGGATCCGGCGGGCCTCGTCGGATTCGGAGGACACGAGCCAGTGGGCCAGCTCGGGGAGGTGCTGCGAGTGGGCGACCTCGTTGGCGTGGAGCCCCCCGTCGATCCAGACGGTCGCCATCCCTTCACGGGCCAGCGCCCGGGCCTCGTCCGGCTCCAGGTCCCGGGCCAGGGCCAGGCGGCGGTTGATCTCCGCGATCCGCTCCCGGCGCGCCAGGTTCTCCGGCGTCGAGACGTAGGCGAGGACGAGGGGGCGTCCCAGGGTGGAGGTGCCGATTCGCTCCAGGACGATCCGGTCCGACGCCGCGTCCAGGGCCCGCACGTACTCCAGGACCTGGCCGTAGTCCGCCAGCCGGTAGTCGCTTCCCAGGGAGAAGCCGATCACCTCCTCGGGCCCGGGGACCTGGGCCCGGGCCGGCGGGGGCGCGGCCGCTCCGGACAGCAGCAGGAGGAGGGAGAGCGCCAGGGGTGGGGCGAAGCCGGGACGGAGCGCGGGTCGGGCGGTCGGGGGCATGGAGTCTCCGGGGTGAAGCCGTCGGGTGCGGAGGCGGAGGGCCAATCTAGCGCTTCCCTCGCCGGGTCCGCGAGATCCGGCCGGCCGGATCCCGCCGCCGGGACGGCGTCGTCCGCCGGGACCCCGTTTCCCGCCGCCGGGCTCCGTGGTACCTTCCTGGCCCCTGGAAGACGGCCCCCGTCGGGGCCCCGAGCATCCATACCCGAACACGAGCCATGACCACGCCGCCACTCAGACACTTCCTGGAGATCCCGGACCTGTCCACCGAGCAGCTCGGCGCCGTCCTGGAGCGGGCCCGGCGCCTCAAGGCGGGGACCGAGGGCCGGGACGCGCCCCTCGGCGGCAGGAGCCTGGCCATGATCTTCAGGAAGAGCTCGACCCGGACCCGGGTCTCCTTCGAGGTCGGGATGCACGAGCTCGGCGGGCACGCGGTCTTCCTCTCCGACCGGGACACTCAGATGGGGCGAGGGGAGAGCGTGGCCGACACGGCACGGGTCCTGAGCGGATACGTGGACGGGATCATGGTCCGTACGTACGCCCACGCCGAGGTGGTGGAGCTGGCCCGGCACGCCACGGTGCCGGTGATCAACGGATTGACCGACCTGCTGCACCCCTGCCAGGTCCTGGCCGACGTGATGACGGCGACTGAAGTCTTCGACCTCGATCCGCCGTCCCTCCCGGGCCTCCGCGTCGCCTGGATCGGCGACGGGAACAACATGGCCAACTCCTGGATCAACGGAGCATTCCGCTTCGGCTTCGAGCTCGCCCTGGCGTGTC
>CAZMPV010000310.1:0-3952 GCA_964567985.1 uncultured Gemmatimonadaceae bacterium | reverse complement strand
TGTTGATCGGCGCCGTGTGGTGGTAGCGGCGCTCCTCGCCCAGGTAGCCGGCGATCAGCGAGACGTCCAGGTACCAGCTCTGGCACGGCGTCTCCCGGCTCTCGATGCGGTCGAGCGCCTTCTCGGAGAAGGAGATCGGCGCCAGACCGGGGGGCACGCCGAGGCACTTCTGGGTGCCGGCGTACGCCACGTCGATCCCCCGGGCGTCCGCCTCCAGGGGGATGCCGCCCAGGGAGGTGACCGCGTCCACCACGAGGAGGGTGTCCCGGTCGGAGAGGGCGTCGGCCAGGCCGTCGAGGGGTTGGCGGACCCCGGTGGAGGTCTCGGCGTGGACCACCGCCATGGCCCGGGCCCCGGGCGCCTCGTCGGCGGCTTCGATCAGCCGCTCGCAGGGGATCGGCTCGCCCCAGGGCGCCTCCACGGTCTGAACGAAGGCTCCCATCCGCCGGGCCATCTCGGCCAGCCGGGTGCCGAAGACCCCGTTCACTCCGACGATGACTTGGTCGCCCGGCTCGACCACGTTGGCGAGCGACGCCTCCATGCCGGCCGATCCCGTTCCCGAGACAGGGAACGTCATCCGGTTTTCCGTGCCGAATACCGACCGCAGCCCCTCGTTCACCTCGTCCATGATCTCGAGGAACTGGGGATCCAGGTGGCCCACGGTCGGGCGGGCCATGGCCGCGAGGATCCGGTCCGAGACCGGAGAGGGACCGGGGCCGAGGAGAAGGCGGGGTTCGACGTCGGAAGGCTTCATGGCGTCGTGGGCGCTGGGGGAGCGATCGTCTCGGGTCCGGAGCCGGAACGGCGGCCGTGGGCCGGGAGCCGGCGTACCGGCTCCGGGGCGTCAGAGCTGATAGTTGGGCGCTTCCCGGGTGATCGTCACGTCGTGGGGGTGGGACTCCCGGAGCCCGCCGGAGGTGACCCGGACGAAGCGGGCGTTCTCACGGAGACCGGCCAGGTCGGCCACCCCGCAGTATCCCATTCCGCTGCGGAGGCCGCCGACGAGCTGGAAGACCGTGTCCGCCACCGGTCCCTTGTACGGGACCCGGGCCTCGACGCCCTCCGGCACGAGCTTCTTCGGGTCGGGCTCGCCCTCCTGGAAATAACGGTCGGCCGACCCCTCCTCCATGGCGGACAGAGATCCCATTCCCCGGACGATCTTGAAGCGCCGACCCTCGAGGAGGAAGCTCTCGCCCGGGGCCTCGTCCGTGCCGGCGAACATCGAGCCCATCATGACGGTGTGGGCCCCGGCGGCGAGGGCTTTGACGATGTCCCCCGAGTAGCGGATCCCCCCGTCGGCGATGATCGGGACCTCGTCGTCCACCCCCTCGATGGCGTCCATGATCGCCGTGAGCTGGGGCAGCCCCACCCCGGTCACCACCCGGGTCGTGCAGATCGAGCCCGGTCCGACGCCGACCTTCACGGCGTCGGCACCGCGCTCGACCAGCGCCCGGGCACCCTCGGCGGTGCCGACGTTGCCGGCCACGAGCTGCACGTCCGGGAGAGCCTCCTTGGTCCGGGCCACCGCCTTGAGGAC
This sequence comes from uncultured Gemmatimonadaceae bacterium, assembly GCA_964567985.1. Lineage (GTDB taxonomy): Bacteria > Gemmatimonadota > Gemmatimonadetes > Longimicrobiales > Gaopeijiaceae > CAZMPV01. Next base: position 2,415 of record CAZMPV010000310.1, on the reverse strand, counting down.
CCCCTCGGAGTGTCCGTGGGCCGTGTCCACGACCAGGACGTCCACACCGGCCTCCACCAGGGCCCGGGCCCGGTCCAGGTCGCTCCGGGAGGCGCCCACCGCCGCCCCCACCCGGAGGCGGCCGTGCTCGTCCTTGGCGGCGTCCGGGTGCTGCCGGCGCTTGAAGATGTCCTTGACCGTGATCAGCCCCTTGAGGCGCCCCTCGTCGTCCACCACCGGAAGCTTCTCGATCCGGTGCTCGTGGAGGATCGACTCGGCCTCGTCCAGCGTCGTGCCCACCGGCACGGTGACCAGCTCCTCCGACGTCATGACCTCCCGGATCGGCTTTTCCAGCTCGGTCTCGAACTGGAGGTCCCGGTTCGTGATGATCCCCACCAGCTCGTCGCTGTCGTCCTTGACGATCGGCACGCCGCTGATCGAGAAGCGGGCGGTGAGCTCCATCGCCTCCCGGAGCGTGTTGTCGGGCCCCAGGGTGATCGGGTTCATGATCATCCCGCTCTCCGACCGCTTGACCCGGTCCACCTGCTGGGCCTGCTTCTCGACGTCCATGTTCTTGTGGACGATGCCCAGGCCTCCCTGGCGGGCCATGGCGATCGCCATCTCAGACTCTGTGACCGTGTCCATGGCCGCAGAGAGGAAGGGGAGGTTGAGCCGGATCGAGCGGGTCAGGGGGGTGCCGACGTCGGTGTCCCGGGGGTGGACCGTCGAATGGCCCGGCACCAGGAGGACGTCGTCGAAGGTGAGGCCCTCCTTGAGGATCTTCTTCTCGTGCAGGTCCGAGTGGCTCATAGAGGTCGGGGGACGTGGGGGTCGGGCTGCGAAAGCGGGCGCCCGGACCGGTATAGAATCGCGCCCGCCCCTCGTCCGCGTCCCGGGCTGGACGCGGCGACGGGCGGGCGCGTCATGACGGCTTCACCGGCTGCTCTGCTCGTCTCATGGGCTACGATACCCGCGCGCTCGCAGGGGTGTCAACCCTGGTTCCCGGGCGTCCCTCGGGGGACGTCAGGGCCGACGATCCTCCCCTGCGGAGCTCGTCCCGGAGCCCCCTCCGAGACCGCCGTCGCCGACCCCGGGGGCGTCCGGACGCGGACCGTCGGATCCGCTCTCCGGGGCGGACCGTCTTCCTTCCGCCTCGCCGCCCTCGGGCTCGACCCCGAGCTCGTCCAGGATCTGGCGTCCCGCCGACGACACGCCGGAGAGGACCCGATCTGCCGCGGAGATGAGCTGGAAGGCCTCCCGGATCGTCCCCGGGCTCACCGTCCGGCGCCGGAGGCCGTCCTCCAGGCGCTCGGCGAAGCGCTGCAAGCCGCTCGCCTCCCGCCCGAGGTCCGGGGAGCCGTACTTCGATTCCAGGAACTCGACGAAGTCCAGGGCCTGGTAGAGCTGCTCCTCCGGAAGCGCCTCGATCTTCCGAAGCAGGCGCTCCTTCAGCGCGTCGTGCATGGTTCCTCCTCCGGGCTCCCGGGCCGGCGCTCCCGGCGGGGAGCGAACATCCCGGACTTTGAACTGGTTGAGAAAGCGAGTAACGTGTTCGTGGGCTCCGCCCCTCGGCGGCGTCCGCGTCCCTTCACACTACGAGAATTCCGTCGCACCGGATGAGCCGATGGCCTACCTCCCCCTGAGACCCGACCCTCTCCCCGACGAGGCGACCTCCCTCTACGACGACTGGCTCGCCTCCATCGACGAGGAGCTCTCACGCCCCGGGTGTGACCGGAACGAGCTGTGTCGCCGGGTTCTCACGGACCTCTATTATCCCCAGTACCGGGGGGTCGATCCCGAGACCCTCCCGGCGGCGACCCGGATCGCCCTGGCCCAGATGGATCCCCGGAATATCACGCTCGAGCCCGAGTACTACCACGAGATCGACGAGGAGAAGTACTACCGGGTCAAGCCGCTGATCTGGCTCTGGGAGATGTTCGACAAGAGTCCGCTGGGCGAGAACGTCCATCTGGGGGTCCGATTCCGGCGGATCCTGGCCCGGCGGATCTTCCGGAAGTGCGGCAAGAACTTCAAGGCGTTCCACTTCGTGAAGCTCTCCTTCGGCTACAACCTCGAGGTGGGCGACGACGTGGTCATCCACCGCCACGTCCTCCTGGACGACCGGGGAGGCATCCGCATGGGCGACCAGGTCTCGGTGTCGGACTTCGCCAACGTCTACAGCCACACCCACGACATCGTCGATCCCAAGGAGGTCTTCACGCCGGAGACGGTGCTGGGCGACGGCGTACGGGTCACGTATCACGCCACCGTGCTCGCCGGCACCCACGTGGCCGAGGACTCCATGGTGGGCGCCATGGCCCTGGCCACGAAGGACACCGAGCCCCACCACGTCCACGTGGGCATCCCGGCCAAGCCGGTCAAGGAGAAGCCGAAGGACCGCTCCCGGAAGAAGGGGCCCGGCGACCCGCTCCGGGA
>CAZMPV010000309.1:0-3954 GCA_964567985.1 uncultured Gemmatimonadaceae bacterium | reverse complement strand
GGGTGCTGGAGAACCCCCGACCCGAGGCGATCTTCGGGCTCCACACCTGGTCCGAGATGGACGTGGGGAAGGTGGGCTACTCGGTGGGGCCCGCCCTGGCCGCCGTGGACCACTTCAAGATCGACGTCCTCGGGACCCAGGCCCACGGGGCGGCGCCCGAGCAGAGCGTGGATCCGATCGTCATCGGCTCGGAGGTGGTGCAAGCGCTGCAGACGATCCGGTCCCGGAACCTGGACCCCCTGGAGCCCAGCGTGGTCACGGTGGGCATCTTCCGGGGCGGGAACCGCTTCAACATCATCCCCGCCCAGGTGCACATGGAGGGCACGGTGCGCACGTACGATCCCGACATCCGGGACGCCATCGAGCGGCGGATGGGCGAGATCCTCGAGGGCGTGACGGCCGCGCACGGCGCGGACTTCGAGCTCGTCTACGACCGGGGCACCCCGGCCACGATCAACGACGAGGCCCTGGCCCGACAGATGGGCCCGACCCTCGAGCAAGTCATGGGCTCCGAGAGTGTGGAGCTCCTGGACCCGACGATGGGCGGCGAGGACTTCGCCTACTTCGCCAACGAGGTGCCGGGCTTCTACTTCCGGCTCGGCTCCCGGGATCCGGAGATCGGCTCCGGCGGCCACCACACGCCGACCTTCCGGGCCGACGACGCCTCGGTGCCGATCGGGATCCGGACGATGACGAACCTCCTCCTGGACTTCCTGGAGAGCGGGGGGCTCCAGGGGGCGACCGGTCGATAGCGCCCGCCGCGACCCGCCGACCCTGCGCCCGGGAGCCCGACCGTGAGCGATTCCCTCGCCGCATTCCTCGCCGAGCTTCGCTCCTGGAGCCCGCAGGCCGACGAGCTCCCGCTCCTGGAGGGTGCGCTGGATCCCCACCGGAGCGACGAGCGGGTGCTGCTCTTCGCCGTGGACCCCTGCCGGGGCGCCTGGATCCGGATTCCGGCCGGCGCGGTGGCCGGCGTGCGGCAGACCGGTGAGGTGCGCTGCGGCGCGGCCGTCTATCCCGGTGTGGAGGTGCGCCTGGACGAGGACGCCCCGGCGACGCTACCGGTGGTGGACGCCGCGCGCCTCGCAGCGATCGCCGCGGGCGCCGGCCCCGGGAGCGAAGACGACGGGGAGCTCCTGGCCGGCGGGGACGAGGGAACGGCCAGCCGGGACGTCCACCTCGAGCTCCGGCCGGAGGGGAAGCTCTATCGGACCCGGATTGACGTGGAGGGGCGCCGGGTCCGGAACATGGAGTGGGACGGCGAGCGGGGCGTCTACGTGGCCGAGATCCAGGGGCTCGCGGTCGAGGACGCCCTGGACGTCCAGCTCCAGGGGTGGGGGAACGAAGGGGCCACCCTGACCCTCTCCCTGGAGGTCGACGGCGAGCCCCTCACTCCCGAGATGGAGGCGACCGTGACGGACCGGCCCGGCGAGGCCCGGCGCTCGTACCGGCTGTGACCGGTCGGGCGCGCGCCGGAGCGGCCCCGTGAGCTTCGCGGACCACATCCGGGCGGGCGTGGAGGAGTACGACGCCCGGATCCGGACCTTCGTGCCCCACTACGAATCGATGATCGACCGGGTGGCCGAGGCGCTCCGGCACGTGGAAGCGTCCGCCCCGGTCCTGGTGGACATGGGCGTGGGGACGGGGGCCCTGGCCGCCCGCTGCCTGGAGGTCCGGCCCGAGGCGCGGGTGGTGGGCGTGGACGCCGACGCCGAGATGCTCCGCCTCGCCGCCGACCGGCTCTCCGGACACGCCGACGTCGAGCTCGTCGAGAGCGACTTCCTCGAGTTCCCGGTTCCCGCCTGCGACGCCGTCGTCGCCTGCCTCGCCTTCCACCACGTTCCCACGCCCGGGGAGAAGCGCCAGCTCTACCGTCGCTGTGCCGACGCCCTGAGGCCGGGCGGGTTCCTCCTCTCCGGGGACCGCTTCACGGCCCGCGACCCGGCCCTCCGGGACGCCGAGCGGGAGGCGTGGCTCGCCCACCTGGAGCGCACCTACACGCCCGCCGAGTCCCGGGACCACCTGGCTGCCTGGGCCGACGAGGACACCTACTTTCCCCTCCTGGACGAGATGGCGTGGCTCCAGGCGGCCGGCCTCGAGCCCGACGTGCTCTGGCGGGACGACGGGTTCGCCGTGGTCGTCGGCCGGAAGGACGAGCCGGGTTGACGCGGCCGGGCCGACGCTCTACGGTGTGGCCGCGATGACGACACGGCGCCCCCACTTCGTTTGCATGTGTATGTGCTGTCGGCCCATGCCCGGGCTTTCCGGGAGGGAGACGACGGCACCGGCACTCGTGCGCGAAGCCTAGCGCCGAGACAGCGGGCCCCCGAGGCCCCGCCCCGACGGCCGCGACTCCCCTTTCCGGAGTCGCGGCCGTTTCGCGTTTCGGGAGGTCCGGGACGCGGGCGGTGAGGCGGCTTCGGGGGGAGGGCGGTCGGAGGTGCGGAGGCCGGGTCCGCCGACCCGAACACGGAGCACCACGCCATGACCGAGCGCGATACCGCCGAGCTGGCGATCTACTACGAGCATCCGGACTGGTTCGTCCCGCTCTTCAGGGAGCTGGAGCGCCGGGGTCTCCCCTACCGGGAGATCCGGCCCGGAGAGGAGCTCTTCGAGGTGGGACGGAACGGCGTCCCCTTCGGCACCCTCTTCAACCGGATGAGCCCCTCCGCCCACCTCCGGGGAGACGAGCGGGGCATCTTCTTCGCCCATCACTACCTGGAGCACCTGGAGAGCCAGGGGATCCGGACCGTCAACGGCTCCGGGGCCTTTCGGCTGGAGACGTCGAAGCTCCGGCAGCTCGCCCTCCTGGACCGGCTCGGCCTCCCCCACCCCCGGACCCGGGTCGTCCGGGATCCGGAGCGGGCGCCCGACGCGGCTCGCGACCTGGACTTTCCGGTGGTGGTGAAGCCGAACGTCGGCGGAAGCGGGGTCGGGATCGCCCGCTTCGAGAGCGCCGGGGAGCTGGAGGAAGCCGTGGCCGCCGGCCGCGTCGACGCCGGCATCGACGGCGCCCTCCTGGTCCAGGAGTACGTGCAGCCGGAGCGCGACTCGATCGTCCGGGTGGAGTTCCTGAACCGGCGCTTCCTCTACGCGATCCGGGTCTATCCGGAGGGTGACGAGTTCAACCTCTGCCCCGCCGACGCCTGCCGGACCTCCGAGGGGGACTCCCTGGAGCGGTCGGCGTGCCCCGCGGACGCCCCGGACCGGGGGATCCGGGTCGAGGGCTACGAGCCGCCCCACCGGATCGTGAAGGCCGTCGAGCGGATCGCCTGGGCCGCCGACCTAGACGTGGGCGGCGTGGAGTACGTGGAGGAAGCCGGCACGGGCGACGTCCGCTTCTACGACATCAACGCCCTCTCCAACTTCGTGGCCGACGCCCCGAAGGTCGTGGGGCTGGATCCGTGGGAGCGGCTCGGGGGATACCTCGAGGGGGTGGTCCGATGAGCGCCCCGGGCATCCGCTTCGGCTTCTGGCTCCCGGTCTTCGGGGGTTGGCTGAGGAACGTGAGCGACGAAGGGATGGAGGCGAGCTGGGACTACGCGCGACGGGTGGCGAGGCGGAGCGAGGAGATCGGCTTCGACCTCACGCTGATCGCCGAGCTCTTCCAGAACGACATCAAGTCGGCCGACGCCCCGGCCCTGGACGCCTGGAGCACGGCGGCGGCCCTGGCCGCGGTCACCTACCGGCTCGAGCTCATGGTGGCCGTCCGGCCGACTTACCATCTCCCGGCGGTCCTGGCCAAGCAGGCCGCGAACATCGACCGGATCAGCGGCGGGCGGCTCTCCCTGAACCTGGTGGCGTCGTGGTGGGAGGAGGAGGCCCGGCGCTACGGCGCGCCCTTCGACCGACACGACGACCGCTACGCCCGGGCCTCGGAGTGGATCCGGGTGGTCTCGGGCCTCTGGGAGAACGAGCGCTTCGACTTCTCCGGCGACTACTACCGGGTGGAGG
>CAZMPV010000308.1:0-3970 GCA_964567985.1 uncultured Gemmatimonadaceae bacterium | reverse complement strand
TGAGGAGCGCCGCGGCCAGGAGAATGGCCCCGACGCCCCTCCGCGTGCGACCCACGATCAGCCGAGCCCCCGGACCGCCGCGACCCCTACGGCTGCTCGCTCACCAGCGGCGTCACGTCCCGCTGCCGCAGCATCCGGTTGAAGTCGGCGACCGGGCCGTCCATCAGGCTCCGGTATTCGCTCTCCACGTCCCGGAGCCGCTCCTCCAGCACCTGCTGGACCTCCCGGGCCTGGTCGGTGGGCGGGAAGTCGGCCGAAGAGACGGTGCTGGCCAGGTCGTCGATACGGCGCAGGAGCTTGGTGGGCCAGCGCACTCCGTCCTGGCCGGTGCCGGTCAGCTTGAGCTGGTAGAGGCGCATCTCCACGTCGACGAGCTGCTCGTCCAGGGCCCGGGACTCCTCCAGGAGCATCTCGGCGTCGGCCACCTCGATCGAGCCCGTCTCGTCGGAGAGCAGCGCCTGGAGGTCGTCGATCTGCTTCCGGATCCACTCCATCCGGTTCATCATCTCGGCGCCCCGCTCCAGGGACGCCTTCAGCTCCCTGAGCATGGCGTCCTGGGCCTCGATGTCGGCCATCGTGCCCTCGGAGTGAGGGTCCTTGAGGACCTCGAGCTCCCGGGTGGCGGTCTGGCCGTCCACCTCGAGCTCGACGGTGTAGGTGCCCGGAGGCGCCAGGATGCTGAAGCGGGCGCCCAGCGACCGCCAGCCGTCGTCGCCCAGGTCCACCCACTCCCCGTACAGCGGCTTCGTGCGCAGGCGGATCTCCTTCGAGGGCTCTTCCCGCAGGTCCCACCAGACCCGGTTGAGACCGTCTTCCTTCGTGCCCTCCAGGGTCCGGATCACGTCGCCGGCCTGGTTCCGGATCCGGATGGTCACCTCGCCCTCGGGCTCGGAGCCGAGCCAGTAGTTGAGCGACGCGCCGTAGGGCGGATCCTCGCCGTCCGACTGGTCCTGGAACATGGTCATCGGCGAGGTGATCGAGTGGAAGCGGTACGCCTGCCTGGGCTCGAAGAGGTGGGCGTCGCTGGAGGCCACCTCGGGCGTGAGCTGCTGGAGCGGGGTGATGTCGTCCATGATCCAGAAGCCCCGGCCGTAGGTGCCGATGACCAGGTCGTCGAAGTGGTCCTGGACGATCAGCCCGTAGTAGGGCGCCGGCGGCAGGTTCGTCATGAACGACTGCCAGTTGGCCCCGTCGTCGAAGCTGACGTAGAGCTTGTTCTCGGTGCCCAGGTAGAGCAGGCCCTCCCGCTCCGGGTCCTCGTGGACCCAGCGGGTGTAGTTCGTCACGTCGTCGTGGATCCCGTTCGTGATCCTCGTCCACGACTCGCCGAAGTCCTCGGTCTTGTAGACGTAGGGCTCGAAGTTGCCCACCTGGTGCGCCTCGACGGTCAGGTACGCCTTGCCGGCGCTCCACTTCGAGGCGTCGATGTTCCGGACCACGCCGTCCGTGGGGAAGCCCGGCAGGTTCCCGGTCACGTTCGTCCAGCTCTCGCCCCCGTCCCGGCTGACGTGGACGAGCCCGTCGTTGGTGCCGGCGTAGAGGACCCCGGCCTCGGCCGGGCTCTCGTCGAAGGCGTAGATCACGCAGCAGTACTCCACGCCGATGTTGTCCGGCGTCAGCGCGCCGGAGAGGCCCATCTTCGTGGTGTCGCCGGTGGAGAGGTCGGGGCTGATGACCTCCCAGCTCTGTCCGCCGTTGGTGGTCCGGTGGACGTGCTGGCTGGTGACGTAGACGGTCTCGTTGTCGTGGGGCGAGATCTCGATGGGGAAGGTCCACTGGAAGCGGTACCTGAGGCCGCCCGCATGCCATCCACCCGTGTCCTCGGGCCAGACCGTCACGTCCCGGAACTGGCGGGTCTCCTCGTTGTAGCGCACGACGATGCCGCCCCCGGCGCCGGATCCCGACGCGCTCGACCAGATGATGTTCGGGTTCTCGGGGTCGGGGGTGGCGAAGCCGCTCTCGCCGCCGCCCACCGAGTGCCAGAGGCTCCGGGGGATGCCGGAAGCGAAGAATCCGCCCATGCGGCTCCGGGAGGGACCCCGGGTGGAGGGGCCGTCCTGGCGGTTGCCCAGCACGTGGTACGGCACGGCGTTGTCCACCGTCACGTGGTAGAGCTGGGCCACCGGAATCTGCTGCTTGAGCCAGCTCTGTCCACGGTTCGTGGAGATCGCGATCCCGCCGTCGCCCACCACGATCTGCCGGTCGCCGTTGGTCGGGTCGATCCACATGTGGTGGGTGTCCCAGGTCGGGGACTGGTCGCCCTGGATGTTCTCGCTGGTGCGGCCCCCGTCCTTGCTCACGGAGTAGTCGGCGGCCAGGAAGTAGACCTCGTCCGCATCCTCCGGGTTCACCGCGCAGCGGCTGTAGTACGCCTGACGGCCGCCCAGGTCCTGGTCGTGGTTCACCATCTGCCAGCTCTCGCCGCCGTCGTCCGTGCGCCAGAGCTCCCCGTTGGGCACTTCGTCACGGCTCGCCATCTCCTCGCCGCCCGGGATGTGGGCGTACGCCTCGGGCACGCCGTCGCCGGTCTCGATCAGGGCGTAGACCCGATCCGAGTCGGCCTTCGACATGCAGACGGCGACTTTGCCGACGGGGGGCTCCGGAAGGCCCATCTCGGGACCCTCGAGCTTCGTCCACGTGTCACCGCCGTCGGTGGAGCGGAAGAGGCCGCTGCCGGGCCCGCCGCTCGTGCGGCCCCACGTCTTCACCGAGATCCGCCACATGCCGGCGTAGAGGATCCGGGGGTTGTTCGGATCCATCGCCAGGTCCGAGGCGCCGGTATGCTCGTTCGTGTGGAGCACCAGCTCCCACGTCTCGCCGCCGTCGGTGGTGCGGTAGATGCCCCGCTCGGCCTGGGGAGCATGGGTGTGGCCCAGGGCCGCCACGTAGACGATGTCGGGGTTATAGGGATGGATCCGGATCCGGGCGATCCGGCCGGTGGCCTCGAGCCCCATGTGCTGCCAGCTCTTCCCGCCGTCCACCGACCTGTAGACGCCGTCGCCCTCGGAGACGTTCGATCGGATGAAGGGCTCGCCGGTGCCGGCCCAGACGATGCCCGGGTCGGAGGGGGCGACGGCCAGGGCGCCCACGGCGGCCACGTCCTGGTCGTCGAAGAGGGGCTCCCAGTGGATGCCCGCGTCGGTGGTCTTCCAGATGCCTCCGGCCGCGGCCCCCACGTAGTAGACGTCGGGATTTCCGGGGACGCCGGCCGCCGCGACGACCCGGTTGCCAACCGGCCCGATGTGCCGGCCCTCGATGGCGTCGAGCTGCTCGAGGGTCACGTCCTGGGCCTCGAGCGCTTCGGGCGAGAAGAGCGCCACCGCCGCTACGGCGGCCGCGGCGAGCGTAGACAGGGTTCTGCGCAGGGTGGAGCGGTTCATCGAGGGCTCTCCCGGGATGACGTTCAAGCAATCTGTTCGGCGGCGGACGGTCCTCGCTCCACAGCCGGTCCTTGTTCGGCGGGAGGGCCAAGGTGGGCGGGGGGCGTGTGGGAAGCAAGAGGGCCGGCGGGACCTCGCATGTCCTCGCCCCGGATGGAGCCTAAGACTCGAAGAGTGGGGATGCGGCTCGAGTGGGCCCGTCGGAGCCCCGTCCCGAACCGCGCCCCGGTCCGTGCTTCCTCTCACCCTGGAGGTGCCATCGTGTGGTCCGAGTACCCGGATCCCGGATCCCGGAAGGCCGAGGGGCGCTCCTCGGCCGACGCCTTCGCCGAGTTCGACCTCGTCGTTCTCACCTCCGACCGTCCCGAGGCGGGCCTCAGGGCCGGCGACGTCGGGACGGTCCTCGCCGTCGTCGAATCCCGGTTCCACGTGGACTTCTCGACGCCGGGAGGCGCCAGCGGCGGCGTGCTGAGCCTGGCCGCGAGCAACCTCCGGCCCATAGGGCCCGACGAGGTGTTCCACGTCCGACCGATCGACCGGTCGGTCCCCCCGCCCCTGCGACCCCCGTGGCGCGTTCGCCCTCCTATCCC
>CAZMPV010000307.1:0-4002 GCA_964567985.1 uncultured Gemmatimonadaceae bacterium | reverse complement strand
GCGCAGAGGTGCTCGCTTTCGCGCAGATCTGCGTCGTTCGTGGCCCGGAGATCGAGCCGACGCCGGAAGCGAAACGTCCCGCAGCGACGGGAGATCCGGCTCCGGTCGGGGCGGATTCACGGCCCCGGGCGGGCCCCGGTCACCTTCACGAGAGGTCCAAGAGTCGTGCCGGAGGGGAATTTCAGGGCGAGTCCATGGGCTCGTGGGCCGGAGCCCTGGGCTGGCTGGTGTTGTCGCTCTTCAGGCGGGGGGAGCGAAGAGCCCCCTGACGGAGCCGCCGGCCGGATGGCCGGCGCGGGGCCGGCTCAGCTCTTCTTCACGTACTTCTTCAGATCGTCGATCTGGTCCGGCGTGCCCAGGACGATCACGTCGTCCCCGGGCTCGATCCGGGTCGCGCCCTTCGGGTTGAAGACGAAGCGGTCGCCGTCCTCGCCCTTTCGCACCGCGATGACGATCAGCCCGGTCTTCTGGGGAATCTCGGCTTCCCGGAGCGTCTTCCCCGCCAGGGCCGAGCTCTCGGAGATCGTCGCCTGCTCGATCCGCAGCGTGAAGTCCGCCGACCGGGTGGCCACGTCCAGGAAGGAGAGGACCGAGGGCCGGAGCATGACCGAGGCCATCCGGATCGCGCTGCTCACGTTGGGGCTGACGACGTGGTCGGCACCGGCCCGATACATCTTGGACATCGTCTCTTCTTCGTAGGCCCGGGCCACGACCACCAGGTCCGAGTTCATGTCCTTCGCCGAGAGGCAGACGAAGAGATTGTCGGTGTCGGCGCTGAGGCAGGTGATGAGGCCCTTCGCCCTCTCCACCCCGGCGTCCTCCAGATTGTGGTCCACCGTGGCGTCGCCCTGGACGATCATGGCGTCGGGGTTCATCCCGTAGAAGCGCTCGATACGCTGGGGATCCCGCTCGATGATCACGTACTCCTGGCCCATGGAAGTCAGCTCTTCCGCCACCTGCCGTCCCGTCCGTCCGGCTCCGCAGATGACGACGTGGTCCGAGGTCTTCTCTATGGATCTCATGACGCGTCTCTCTCGAAAAACGTGCTGGAGGTCGAGCTCGACGATGAACGAAGTGATGAAGGCGAACCAGATCCCCATCCACGAGATGCCGCCCAGGAGCAGCGCCATCGTGAAGGTCCGACCCGCCTGCGAGAGGGGGAACACCTCCTCGTAGCCCACGGCGGTGATCGTGATGACCGACATGTAGAGGGCGTCGGCGACCTCGGCCCCTTCGATCTGCACGTATCCCAGGACGCCCAGGAGGACGAGGGTGACGAGGAAGAGGGCGGCCCCGAGGAAGCGGAGCCCGAAGTTCGGGGTCTGGTCGGCCATCATCCCTTTCGGACGGCGGAGCGGACCCTCGACGGGGCCGCCCGGGCCCCGGTCCGGGTCAGCCGGGACGACCCCCATCGGGTTCCACCCGGGAGGCGGGCTTCCGCGAAGGTTCGATGTGTCGAGAACCTAGGCATTGCACGGGTTTTCGGCCACATCTCTCTTGACGCGTATGGGAGGCGCGTTTACCGTGTAGATGCCGGAGGGGAAAAGACGGCGAGAATTGCCCGGAATCAAGCGCAGTTCTCGGCCTCGCTCGGTCCGGACCGACGACCCCAGCATTCAATTCACGTTCTTGTCGGGCGGCCGCGCCCGCGACTTCGAACCACCCTACACCAAGAGGAGTTCCCAGATGAACAAGTCCGAACTCGTGGACGCCCTCGCCGAGCACACCGGCTTCACCAAGGCCGACTCGTCGCGGGCGGTCGATGCCCTCTTCGGCACCGACGACGGCATCATCGCCACCGAGCTCCAGGACCGGAACCGCGTCCAGATCACCGGCTTCGGTACCTTCGAGGCGAAGAAGCGGAAGGCTCGCACCGGTCGGAATCCCCGGACGGGTGAGGAGATCCAGATTCCGGCGACGATCACGCCGAGCTTCCGGGCCGGAAAGGGTCTGAAGGACGCGGTCAAGCCGTAACCGGCAGGAATTTCCGCCCCGGAGCCGAGTGCCTGGCTCCGGACGGAGAGAGCCGCGCTCCAGCCGGGGCGCGGCTCTTTTTTTTGTACCCTCGGACACCCTCGTCGCGTCGCTCAACGTCCTCCGCGGGACCCTCCACCCCGGGCGCCCTTCCGGTCGTAGTCGACCCGGATGCTCCTTCCCTTCACGGTGATCCCGTTCATGGACCGGATGACGTCCCGGGCCACCCGCTCGTCGATCTCGACCAGGGAGAAGGTGTCCTTGATGTCGATCCGGCCCACCCGGTCTCCGTCGACGCCCGCTTCGCCGGTGATGGCCCCCAGGATGTCCCCGGGACCGGCGGCGTCCTTGCTGCCCAGGCTGATGAAGAGCCGGACCCAGGGCCGGGCGGCGTCGCCCTCCTCGCTCGCACCGGGTCGAGCGCCGGCCGGTGGCGCCGCACCCTCCGTCGCGGCGCCCCGGCGGAGCAGGGCGACGGCCGCGGCCGCGATCTCGGCGGAGCTGTGGCGCTCGGTCAGCGGTTCGACGAGCAGGAAGTACGGCGCCAGGTCCTCCTCCTCCATCGTCTGGAGGAGCCGGTCCCGTAAGCGGTCGAGTTCCTCGGTCAGACCCGGGGGCGAGGCCGACGGGGACGCGACGAGCTCGTAGCCCGCGATCGCCGCCGCTTGCCGGAGGTGGGGGAGCTCCCGGCCCAGGGCCAGGGTCATGGCGGTCCCGCCCCGGCCGTGGCGGCGGTCCAGGGAGTCGGGCCCGGCCGGGACCCGGTAGCCGAGGGTCGCGACCGTGGACGGGTCGTCGAGGTCCAGGAGGACGGACTGCACCTCCCGATTGTCCACGCCGAGCCAGACCGGGACGCTCTCGTCGCCGGGCTCGCCGGCGGCGTAGCCGTGGAGGGTCAGGCGGTCGCCCACGTCCGCCGCCTCGTCGTCCGAGGGGAAGAAGACGGCCACGTGGCGGGTGCCGTCCTCCTCCAGGAGCCGGGCGACCGCCGTGAGAGCGGCCTCCTCCCGGTCGGCGTCGGGCACCAGGTACCGGAGGCGCCCCCGCCTGGGGATCTCCTCCCCGTTCTCGACCGCCGACTTCGCCGGCACGTGGACGGCCCGCTTGACGTGGCCATCCACGAAGTCCTTCACGGCGTCCGGCAGGGGAAGGGAGAGAACGACCCGCTGGGCGTCCGACGGCACGAGCCCGGCGAGGGTCTCCACAGTCTCGAAGTCGCCGAGGGAGTGGATCGTCGCCGCGCCGTCCACGACCAGGGCCTCCACGCCGTCCAGCTTCACTCTGGAGCCCCGGACGGCGGCCAGGAGGTCGCCCGGGGCGGCGAACAGGATCTCCGCCGACTCGGCCAGGGCCCAGGTGCCGCCGAGAGCGGCGACCCGGTGGCCCGTGAAGCGCACGAGGCGGGAGAGGGAGCGGCAGAGCCCGTCGGCCCGCTCCCGAGTGGGAGCGAGGATTACCGCCCGGGGGCCGGGCTGGCCCGGCTCCAGGCGGTCCAGGAGGGCCGCGCCGTAGGCGACGAGGGTACCCGCGCCCGGCCCGGTTCGGCCGACCAGGTTGTTCCCCCGACGGATGACCGGCAGGGCGTCTTCCTGGAAGGGGGTCGGGATCTCGATGCCCTCTGCTGCCAGGGCCTCGACCACTTCGGGGCCGAGATCCAGCTCCTGGAAGGTGTCCATGGAGGCGGGGGCCGTCACGACGGCTCGCCCGAGCCGCGACCGCCGGCGTCACCCGGCTCGTAGGGCAGCTCGGTGAGGAACTTCTGGATCTCGTAGTCCATCCGGGACGTCCGGAGCTGGTCGGTGGAGACGTCCACCGTGGTGTAGGGCCCGTGCCGGTGGGCGGAGAGGGTCACGGTGCCCTCCTTGCCGGTGAACGTCGCCCCGTGCTCGGAGCTCCGGGTCCGCTCCAGGCCGAGCTGCTCGGGAAGGAGCTCGTCGGCCAGGTCCAGGACCTTCGACGGAGGGTACGCGGTCTTGCGCTGATATCCGGCCATGGCATCTTCTGGCTATCTGTCTTCGGTCTCGGGAC
>CAZMPV010000306.1:0-4004 GCA_964567985.1 uncultured Gemmatimonadaceae bacterium | reverse complement strand
GCCACATCCCGGCCGTCCCGTTGAAGTTGAAGAAGCGTCCCGCCGCGTAGCGCCCGCCCTGCTCGAAGTAGAAGTGCCCGTCCAGCAGCAGCGCCTGGGCCCGGGTCAGCCAGCTCTCGTCCTCGTTGAGGTGGTCCCACCGGGCCTGGACCATGCCCACCTCCGGGTCCCGGAAGGGGGGCAGGAGCTCCCGGAGCAGCTCCGGGCCCGGGACGAAGTCGGCGTCCAGGACCAGTACGAACTCACCCCGGGCCCGCTCCAGCCCCCGGGCCAGCGCCCCGGCCTTGAAGCCGCTCCGGTCTTCCCGGTGGAGGAGCTCGACGTCGACGCCCCGCTCCCGCCAGTGGCGGACCCGCTCGGCGGCCCGGCGGGTGGTCTCGTCGGTGGAGTCGTCCAGGACCTGGACCTGGAGCCGATCCGCCGGATAGTCGAGCCGGCACGCGGCGTCCACCAGCCGCTCGACCACGTTCCGCTCGTTGAAGACCGGGAGCTGGACCGTGACCTCGGGAAGGGCGCCGGTCCAGCTCTCCTCGGGCTCGGGCGCCCGGCGGCGTCGGGAGAGCCAGAGGAGGTAGCTCCGGTGAGCCGCGAAGGGGAGGAGGAGCGCCAGGACCCCCGCCGTCAGCGCGAGAACCAGGTACGCGAGGGGCTCGGGCATCACGGTCCTATTCGGGTGCGGAGTGCCAGGACGTCGGTCGGTCGGGGCCCACGGTGGGGCCGCTCACCAAACCCCGAGAGCCCGAGAGGGGTTCCGGCTCATCCTTCATCGGAGCCGTCGCGGCCCGGGCCCGCACCGCCGCCACCGTCGTCGGTCTCGTATCCCGGACAGCGGCGGACCGGGATGCGCGGGTACTTCGGGAAGCGGGGATCGTTCCGGGACCGGCGGCAGAGAAAGAAGCGGGACCCCTTTCCG
Organism: uncultured Gemmatimonadaceae bacterium; assembly: GCA_964567985.1. Classification (GTDB taxonomy): domain Bacteria; phylum Gemmatimonadota; class Gemmatimonadetes; order Longimicrobiales; family Gaopeijiaceae; genus CAZMPV01. Next base: position 3,091 of record CAZMPV010000306.1, on the reverse strand, counting down.
CTCCGGACGATCCGAACGTGGCGGCACGATCCGCAGAGCCCGGGATCCGGCCCGCCGTCTCCGGGACCCTCAGGCACGGCTCCCGGCCACCGCTCCACCCCGCAAGCCGAGGAAGGCCACCTGGCGGCCGAGGTCGCCGCCCCGATGCGAGAAGAGGTCCGCCTCGCCGCACTTCGTGCATATCTCCGACCGGCTGCAACGCTCCGGAGCCACCCCGAGCGAGGTGGCTCGCTCGCAGAGCACCTCCTGGAGATCGACCGGCCGGGGCTCGCCCGGGTCCGGCAGGCCGAGGGCTCGATGGACCTCGGGGCCGACCTCGTAGCAGCGCCCGCAGATCCCGGGCCCCAGGTGGAGGCGCAGATCGTCCGGAGCCACCCCGAGCTGATCGTGGCAGCGGGCGATCCCCTCCCGGAGGATGCCGTCGGCCACGCCCCGCCATCCGGCGTGGAGAAGCCCGACCGCCGGGACGCCCGGGGCGACGAGGAAGACCGGGACGCAGTCGGCGACGGAGATCGTGAGGAGGAGTCCCGGCGCCGCCGTCACGTGTCCGTCGGCACCCGGGAGGAGGAGGAGGCCGGGCGGGAGCTCCCGGTGGAAAGCGACCCGGCGGCCGTGGACCTGCCGGCCGTGGACGGCGGCGGGCGTCTCCAGGCTCTCCATGAGCCGTCGCCACCGCTGCCAGACCGCCTCCCCTCCTCCCTCGGGTCCGAAGAAGGCCAGATCGAAGGGCTCCGCCTCGCTCCCCCGCCGGCTCAGACCCTGGACGAGCCAGGGGAACTCCTCGGCCCACCCGGGATGGGTGAGGAGAGGAGGATCGGCGCCGGCGGGTCGCTCTCGAATGGTGTCCACGCCCGAAAGGTGCGCGGGCGGCGGCGGCGGGGAAAGGGAGAGCCGGGCCGGAGCTCAGGCGCCGCCCGGGGGCCGGCTGGTCATCACCTGGTGGACCGCGATGCCCACAAGGTAGAGCGCGCCGAAGCCGATGTGGGAGAGCGCCATGGCACGGACCCATCCGGCGGCGGTCAGGACCTGGATGAGGTAGCCGGTCGCGACCATGGGAAGGAGGATCAGGCCGGTCACGATCCCGCTCCTGCGGCCCCACCGGATCCCGCTCCGGTAGTGCCGCCAGACGTGGCGGAAGAGGATCATGCCCACGGCCAGGAGTAGGAGCGGCGAGACGAGGATGTGGGCCTTCAGGAACCACGGCTCCAGGGGGTGGTTCACCACCGAGAAGTCCGTCGCCGGCTCGTTGAGGTACTTCGCCCAGAAGTAACCCACCCCGGTCAGGCCGGTCAGGAGCGAGGTGACCCAGACGCTCCACTTCTCGAAGGCGCTCACGGTTCCGACGCTCCGCCGAAGGGCCGGATCAGCGCGTGGTACGCCAGGACCCGTCGGGCCGCGTCGGTGACCGCCCCGGCGGTCAGGGTGGCCCCGGTGATGTTCACCACGTCTCCCTTGAGGGAGAGAGCCGGCGAGAGGCGCATGCCGACGATCTGCTCCATCCACCCCTCGGGCGCCATGTACTCCGGAGGCTCCTGGAAGCGGAGGATCTCGATGCGCTCGATCCGGTCGTCGGGAGTGACGACGAACATGACCACCTCCGGGAGCGTCCGGACCCGGTGGACGTCGAAGTACGCCACGCCCACCGGCTCGCCACCCTCCCGGGCCACGTAGTAGGGCACCACTGTCCGCTCGATCTCGACCCCGTCGCCCGCCAGCGCCCGCACCGAGTCGAGCTGTGCGTCCTCGAGGAAGGCCGTGGTCCGCTCGATCTCGGCCGGCTCCGGAAACGCCGTCCTGAGCGCCTCCTGCTGGGTCATGAGGACCTGCCCCCCGAGGGAAGCGGGCGGCCCCAGGGCCAGGATCAGGCCCGCGACCAGCCCCCGGACACCGGGACGCCGACGCCCTGGGCCGACGCCCCGGCTCCCGCACCGGGGACGGGAATCAGAAGAGGTATCCAAGCGCGATGTTGAACTGGTTCACGCCGGTGTCGGCCGCCGTGCTGCGGATCTGGTAGTCGACCTTGCCGGCGATCTGGGGAATCGGCTTCCACGTCGCCCCCAGGGAGACGATCGTCTGCTCGTTGGCCGGGCTCGCCTGGAAGCCCGACGGCACCTCGCTCTGTGTGTTCACCTTCTCCCAGCGCACGTAGGGGACGAGTTGATGCTCGGTGTCGCTCCCCCGGAGCACGTCGTAGCCGGCCTGGAGGTAGCCGCCCACCATCTTCTCGCCGATGCTCGACGCCCCCTCCAGTCCTTTCAGCGCGTTCAGGGCCACCACGTCGCTCACCGAGGCCATGGCGAAGAGCCCCCGGAGGTCCAGGCCCCTGGCGGCGTACTCGGCGTGGCCTTCCCAGATGACGGTCCGGCCTTCGACGGTGGAGCCGCTCAGCCTCCGGCCGTGTGCCGAGTTGCCGACGTACAGGGAGGTCCCGACCGTGACGCCCAGGGTGCCCACGTAGTCGACCCGCCCGACGCCGGCCAGGCTCTCGGCCAGGGCCTTCGATCCCTTCTGGCGGCCGCCCCGGAGCCCACCGGCACCGTACCCGGAGGCGTTCGAGGAGCCGCCGCCCACGCCGTCGAGGGCGTTCATCAGATAGCCCCGGTAGGCGAATCCGCCGGCCTCACCGAAGAAGCCGACGCCGTTCTCCCGCCAGGTGCTGGGGATGATCACCGACTCGGTCACCGGCCGCTCGGTGCCGAGGAAGACCGGGGGCTCGTGGAGCTCGTTCACGAAGCCCATTGGCGACAGCAGGAGCCCGCCCCGGAGCCCGAATCCCTCGGTGACCCGGAAGTCGATGTAGGCGAACTCCATCGACGCGGAGCCGGCCTGGCCCGTGCTCCCGTGCTCGAACTCGATCTCGGAGTTGAAGAGGAAGCGGTCGCTGAACTTGTAGCCGACGTAGACGATGGCCCGCAGGGCATCGGCCTGGTCGGTGGCGCCGGAGGCCGAGCCGTCTTCCCGCTCCGCGGCGAAGTTCTCGTACAGGACCTCGCCGTAGCCGCCGATGGAGACACCCTGTCCGACCTTGTAGACCTTGGAGGCGGCCGGCCCGAAGCCCAGGACGCTGGTGTCGGCCTCGGCCACCACCTCG
>CAZMPV010000305.1:0-4005 GCA_964567985.1 uncultured Gemmatimonadaceae bacterium | reverse complement strand
GTGGGCGCCACCCGCCGGGAGATCCTCTGGCAGTTCCTGGTGGAGGCGACGGTCCTGACCCTGGCCGGGGGCGCCCTGGGCATGCTCCTGGGGGCCGCAGTGGCCGAGCTGGTCGCCGGCTACACGCCGATCCCGGCCCGGATCCCCCTCTGGTCGGTGGGCGCCGCCATGGCGATGGCGGCCGTCACCGGCGTGCTCTTCGGCCTCTTCCCCGCCGTCCGGGGCTCCCGCCTGGAGCCGGTGGACGCACTTCGCTACGAGTAGAGACGACTGGAAGGAGATCTTCGTGACCGAGCCCCTGGACGTCCTGGCGGTGATGGCCCATCCCGACGACGTGGAGCTTCTCTGCGGCGGTGTGCTGCTCAAGTGCGCGGACCGGGGGGAGCGGACCGGGGCGGTGGACCTGACCCGGGGCGAGCGGGGCACCCGGGGCTCGGCCGAGCTCCGGTGGAAGGAAGCGGAGCGGGCCGCCGACGTCCTGGGGCTGGCGGTCCGGCGCAACGCCGGCCTCCCGGACACGGCGGTCCGCAACACCGGCGAGGCACGGGAGGTGGTGGCAGGCCTCCTCCGGGAGCTCCGTCCCCGGACCGTGATCACCCACTGGAGGGAGGGGCGTCATCCCGACCACCGGGCCGCGGCCGAGCTCGTATACGACGCGGCCTTCCTGGCCGGCCTGACGAACTTCGACGCCCCGGGCGAGAAGCATCGGCCACGGAAGGTCGTCCACGCCCTGACGTTCCGGGACGATCCGGTGCGGCCGAGCTTCGTGGTCGACGTGACCGACCAGATGGAGCGGAAGCTCGAGGCCCTGGCCTGCTACGAGTCCCAGTTCGAGAGGAAGACGAAGGCCGGCGAGGTGTTTCCCGGCGGTGACCGTCCCCTCTTCGACCAGATCCGGGCCCGGATGGCGGCCGCGGGCTCCCTGATCCGGGTCGCCTACGGCGAGCCCTTCTGGAGCCGGGAGGCGATCGAGGCCGAGAGCGTCACCGAGCCCGACGTCTCCACGTTTTAGGAGCCTGTTGAAGAACGACGATGGCCCGCTCTCAGGTCACGCAGTCCACCTGGAGGAGAAGCCGGCGCCAGCTCGGGGTCTCCGCGCCCTGAACCCGGAGGACCCGGGCCCGGGCGCCCCCTCCCTTCAGCATCCAGGGCGCGAGCCAGGCGGCGATCTCGGGGGGAAGGTGCCCGACCGGGTCGCCGGACTTCAGGTGTACCCAGACCTCGGGATCGTCCTGGACCGGAGGATCGGGGATGAGGACCACCGTGTCGCCCGCGCTCATCTCGTCCAGGTGTCGGTCCCGGCCGGCGAAGACGGTGCCGTGCACCGTGGCCCGGAACTGGGCCGGGCGCCCGCTGGGGAGGGGGGGCGCGGTTCGGGTCATGCAGTTCTCCCTGTCACGATGCGGTGTAAAAGCCGGTGGGCTTCGGTTACCTTTCGGACCGCCGGGATGGTGCGGGGCCGCCGTCGACAGACCGGACGCCCGTAACTTAGGATCGACGTCCCGATGACGAAACGGGACCGGGTCGCGTCTCCGGCCCCACCCACGCAGGACGAGCCTCCGATGGATCCCATCTACCTCGATCACGCGGCCACGACCCCCCTCCGGGACGAAGTCCGGGAGGCGATGGAGCCGTATCTCTCCACCGACTTCGGCAACCCGTCGAGCGTCCACGCCCTGGGCCGATCCACGGCGTCGGCCCTGGAGGAGGCCCGGGAGGAGGTGGCCGAGGTCCTGGGCGCCCGCCCCTCCGAGATCCACTTCGTCCGCGGCGGGACCGAGTCCGACAACCTGGCCGTCCTGGGCCGGGCCGACGCCGTCCGGAAGAGAGGCCGGGCGCCGACCGTGGTGACCTCGGCGGTCGAGCACCGGGCGGTCCTGGATTCGGCCGAAGCGGTGGCCGAGGAAGGCGGCCGGGCGGCACGGATCCCCGTCCGGCCCGACGGCTCCCTGGACCTGGACAGGCTGGAGGAGCTTCTCCGGGAGGAGCCCGCCCTGGTCTCGGTCATGTGGGTCAACAACGAGGTCGGCCTCCGCCTGCCGGTGGAGGAGGTGGCCGAACGGACCCGGGCCGCGGGGATCCCCTTCCACTCCGACGCCGTCCAGGCCGTGGGCAAGGTCCCGGTCCGCGTCGACGAGGTCGACGTCGACCTCCTCACCCTGACGGGCCACAAGATCCACGGCCCCCGAAGCACCGGCGTCCTCTACGTCCGGGACGGCGTGGAGCTCCGGCCCCGGATCTTCGGCGGAGGCCAGGAGCGAGGGCTCCGGCCGGGTACCGAGGACGTGGCCGGAGCGGTGGGAGTGGCCCGGGCCCTGGCCCTGGCCGTCGAGGAGCGGGAAGCCGAGGCCGAGCGCCTCTCCGGCCTCCGGAACGAGCTCGAGGAGCAGCTGGCGGCTGAGATCCCGGACCTCCGGATCCACGGCGTCGAGGGCCCCCGTGCCCCCCACGTCTCCAACGTGGGCGTCCCCGGCGTGGACCTGGAGAGCCTCATGATGGGGATGGACCTGGCCGGGGTGGCCGTCTCCAGCGGCTCGGCCTGCGCCAGCGGAGCTCACCGGGCCAGCCACGTCCTGGAGGCCCTCTACGGCGAAGCGGCCCGGGAGGTGGCGCCGCTGCGCTTCTCCCTGGGACGGGCCACCACCGCCGACCACGTGGCCCGGGCTGCCGAGGCCACGGTCCGGACGGTGGAGCGGATCCGCTCGGTCCAGGCGGAGACCCCGGCGTGAGCGCCCCGGAGAGCCGGCGGATCCTGGTGGCCATGTCCGGGGGGGTGGACTCCTCGGTGGCCGCGGCGCTCCTGGTGGAGCAGGGCTTCGAGGTCGTGGGCGCCACGATGAAGACGTTCTGCTACTCGGAGACCGACGGGCCGTCGCAGACGTGCTGCGGCCTCCAGGGCATCAGCGACGCCCGACGGGTCGCCGAGACGCTGGACATCCCCCACTACGTCTACGACGTGGAGGAGGAGTTCACCCGGGACGTGGTGGACGACTTCGTCGAGGAGTACGCCCGGGGCCGGACGCCGAACCCCTGCGTACGCTGCAACTCCAACACCAAGTTCCGTGACCTGCTGAAGCGGGGCCGGATGCTGGGATGCGACGGCATCGCGTCGGGCCACTACGTCCGCATGAAGCACCGGGACGACGGGACGTCGGCCCTCCTGCGGGGCGTGGATCGAGAGAAGGACCAGTCGTACTTCCTCTGGGGGCTTCCGCCGGAGATGCTCCCCCGACTCCACTTCCCGCTGGGAGCCCTCACCAAGCCCCGGGTCCGGGAGCGGGCCGCCGACCTCGGGCTGGTCACCGCCGACAAGCCCGAGTCCCAGGAGATCTGCTTCGTGCCCACCGGCGACTACCGGGACTTCCTCGCCAAGGAACTCCTGCCGACCCATCCGGCCCTCGAGCCCGGGCCGATCGTCCGGAGCGACGGCCGGGTCGTGGGTGAGCACGACGGGTACGCCGGCTTCACCGTGGGCCAGCGGAAGGGACTCGGCGGCGGCTTCCAGGAGGCCATGTACGTCCTGGAGGTCCGGCCCGAGGAGCGGGCCGTGGTGGTGGGGCCCCGGGAGGAGCTCGACTCGGGGGCGGTGGAGATCGGCGAGCTCAACTGGCTGGCCGCGGCCCCGGAGCCCGGGGCGTCGGTCGAGGTCCAGATCCGGTACGGGGCGGATCCCGCGGCCGCCCGGGTCGTCGAGGCCGGAGCGCGTCTCGTCCTGGACTTCGACGAGCCCCAGCGGGCCGTGACCCCGGGTCAGTCGGGGGTGGTCTTCCGGGGGGAGCGGCTGCTGGGAGGCGGAAGGATCAGCCGGGCGCTGTCGAGCGCGGACGCGGTCGGGGCCTGAAGCGGGCGGTTTCGAGGGGGCCTCACCGTCTTGTTCTCATGCGGCCAGCGGGAGAAGGCGGCGGCGCCCACCCCGCCGGGGACGCTCGCCTGATCGGGGCGGCTCGGCGGTCGGAGGCTCGCTATGCTCCGGGGCGCCTTTGGGCGCCTGTTGGGCACGGGCGC
>CAZMPV010000304.1:0-4018 GCA_964567985.1 uncultured Gemmatimonadaceae bacterium | reverse complement strand
AGGCCAGGTCCACGATCAGCTTCATCTCGTGGAGGCACTCGAAGTAGGCGAGCTCCGGCGGGTAGCCCGCGTCGGTCAGGGTCTCGAAGCCGGCCTTGATCAGCTCGGTGAGGCCGCCGCAGAGGACCGCCTGCTCGCCGAAGAGATCGGTCTCGGTCTCGTCGCCGAAGGTGGTCTCCAGGACGCCGGCCTCCAGGGAGCCGATGGCGTCGGCGTAGGCCAGGGCGAGGCCCAGGGCGTCGCCGGTGGCGTCGTGGTGCACTCCCACCAGGGCCGGCACGCCTCCGCCGCTCACGTATTCCCGGCGGAGCATGGAGCCCGGCGACTTGGGCGCGACGAGGAAGGTGTCGACGTCGTCCGGGGGGTCGATCTCCCCGTAGTGGACGTTGAAGCCGTGGGCGAAGACCAGGGCATCGCCGGCCTCCAGGTTCGGCGCCACGGCCTCCTCGTAGACCGACCGCTGGGCCATGTCCGGGATCAGGATCGAGATCACGTCGCCCCTCCGGGCGGCGTCGGCGATCGACGCCACCTCCAGCCCGGCGTCCCGGGCCTCGTCCCGGGAGGCGCTTCCCTCCCGGAGGCCCACCACCACGTCGATCCCGCTGTCGGCCAGGTTCAGGGCGTGGGCGTGCCCCTGGCTCCCGTATCCGATCACCGCCACCCTCCGACCCTCCAGGAGAGAGGGGTCCGCGTCGTCCTTCTCGAACACTCTGACACTGCTCATTCTCGACTCCTCGTCGCTCGCTTCGAGTCTACGTCCGTCGTTGGAACACGCTTCTCGCAACGCACGTCTAGCGCTCCTGTCGTACCGGGTCCGTCCCCGGCCCGGCCTCCGGGCCCGGTGGAAGGACCAGCTCGCCGGTGCGGCTGGCGCTCAGGAGCCGACCGCCGGCCCGCCACTCGTCGAGGACACGGTCGATCTCGCAGCCCCGGCCCGTGACCTCGACGACCACGTCGGCTCCGTCCCGGGAGACGACCTGGATCCGGGGGGGCTCCTCGCTCACGAAGACGTCCCCGGTCCCGTCCTCGCCGGCGTCCCCGGAGGACGCTCCGGCCGGCCGGAGGCGCACGAGCGCCATCTCCCGTCCCGCCGGGCCGCTTTCCGGCGTCACGATCCGGGCGTCGGTCACGTCCCGGAGGGCCAGGAGCTCCGCCCGGGCCTGATCGGCCCGGTCCTCGTCGGGCCCGACGGCGACCCGCAGCTCGTGGGCGCCGTCGTCCCCCCGGGCCAGGGTGATCCGGGGCCCGCTTCCCAGTCGCGCCCGCACCTGCCGGAGCACGCGCTCGAGCGCCGCCGGCTCCGGCGCGACCCGGAGCCAGAGGTCCGTCCCGTGCGCGGGGCTCACGGCATCCGCGGCGGCGCGGGCTCCGGGGCGTCCACCATCGCGTCGATGGCTTCGCCGGCCGGCACCATGGGATAGACGTTCTCCTCCTCGACGACCCGGAGATCCAGCAGCGCCGGTCCGTCGGCGGCCTCCGCCCAGTCGAGGGCCCCCTCCAGCTCCGGGGCCTCGCTCACGGCCCGGCCTGGCACGCCGAAGGAGCGGGCCAGGGCCACGAAGTCGGGGTTCGCGAGCCGGGTCTCGGCGTACCGCTTCTCGTAGAAGAGCTCCTGCCACTGGCGGACCATCCCCAGGTACCCGTTGTTGAGGACGACGACCCGGACCCGGGCGTTTTCCTGGACGAGCGTGGCCATCTCCTGGAGGGTCATCTGGAATCCCCCGTCGCCGCAGACGACCCAGACGGGCCGGTCGGGGCGACCCACCGCGGCGCCGAGGCCCGCGGGGAGGCCGTAGCCCATGGTGCCGAGCCCGCCGGAGGTGAGATGGGTGCCCGGGCTCGCGTCCCGGAGCTCCTGGGCCATCCACATCTGGTGCTGGCCGACGTCGGTGGCGACGACGGCTCCGGACGCCCGGATCCGCCGGCAGAGCGCCCGGGCGACCCGGCGACCGTCCAGGGGCCCGATCGCCGGGCCGTCCTCGGGCTCGGGGCCCGCCTCCCGGGACCAGGAGCGCAGCCGCTCCCACCATCCGGGCCGGCGGGCGGCCTCGATGCGGCACGCCAGGCGGGGGAGGGTCTGCCGGAGGTCTCCCACGAGCTCGTGGTCGCACTCCACGGTGCGGCGGACGGCTCCCGGGTCGATGTCGAGGTGGACGATCGTCGCGTCCGGCGCGAAGGTCTCGGTCGGGCCGGTGACCCGGTCGTCGAAGCGGAGCCCGAGGCCCAGGACCAGGTCGGCGGCCTGGATCCCGTGGTTGGCCCGCTCCGTGCCGTGCATTCCGGGGAGGCCCAGGGCCCGGGGGTCCTCGGCCGGGAAGGCGTCCAGCCCGAGGAGCGTCGTCACCACGGGCAGGTCGGCCCGGTCCGCCAGGGCCCGGAGGACGTCGGAGGTCTCCGAGAGGACGACCCCCCGGCCGGCCATGACCAGCGGTCGGTCGGCGCGGTTCACAAGCTCGGCCACCCGGTCGAAGGCATCGTCGGGGGGTGGCTCCGGAGCCTCGGGTCCCGTGCCGTTGGTGGACGGACGGAGCGCGCCCGGCGTCCAGCTCGCGCAGGGCGCCTTCTGGACGTCCTTCGGGATGTCCACCAGGACCGGCCCGGGGCGGCCGCTTCGGGCCAGGTCGAAGGCTTCGTCGATGACCCCCGGGAGCTCGTCGGGGTCCTCCACGAGGAAGCCGTGCTTGGTCACGCCCATGGTGACGCCGATCACGTCGGTCTCCTGGAAGGCCTGGCTTCCCATGGCCCCCCGGGCCACCTGGCCGGTCAGGGCCACCAGGGGCACGGAGTCCATCATGGCGGTGGCCAGGCCGGTGACCAGGTTCGTGGCTCCCGGCCCGCTCGTCGCGACGCAGACGCCGGTCCGGCCGGTGGCCCGGGCGTAGCCGTCCGCCGCGTGGGCTGCACCCTGCTCGTGGCGGGTCAGCACGTGGCGCACGCCACCGTGACGATGGAGGGCGTCGTAGAAGGGGAGGATGGCGCCTCCGGGGTGGCCGAAGATCACCTCCACGCCCTTCTCCTCCAGGATGCGGCAGAGCGCGTCCGCTGCTGTCATGTCCTCCATGGGTCCTCCCTGCGCGCTCGGCTCCCGCGGGGTCGGAGGGCTCGCTCCTCCATCCCCCCTCCCGGTGGGAGCGCCCACGAAAAAGCGGGCCCTCTCGTCGGGAGAGGGCCCGCTCGCCTCGCGTCTCGTCTGTCGGTGGTTCCTACATCGTCCCCGATCGTGGACGCACGAGCACCCTCTCGTCGGCCTCGCGAATAAGTACGAGGCCGCCGATAAGGACGCCGAGTACGATGAGGATGCCCGTGAGGTGCATCGCGTGCGTCGCCTGATTCGGAGAAAGCCCGGGCCGCCGTTCGACCCGAGCGTCCGCAACCTTTACGGGGACCGGGGGGCGGTGTCAAGTCCGGGGGGGCTCCCGCTGGGGGGCCGGCTTGACACCCGGACCGCCGTCACGTTATCCCTGGCCGACGAACGACGACCCGAACCCCCGGACCGATGCACGTCGACCGGACGGACCTCCACAGCCTCCTCGACCTTCGACTTAGCGGGCTCCTCGCCGAGCCGGCCGGGGAAGGCACGCGCGGAGGTGCGCCGCAGTAGCAGGAACGACGACGCACCGGACCACGCGGCCCTCCTCACCGGGAGGGCCGCTTTTTTGTTGTCACCCGGAGGAACGCTTATGAGCAGAATCACGATCTTCGACACCACGCTGCGCGACGGGGAGCAGTCGCCGGGCGCCACCATGACCCCGGAGGAGAAGCTCCGGATGGCCCGGGCGCTGGAAGAGCTGGGCGTGGACGTGGTCGAGGCCGGATTTCCGGCCGCTTCGCCCCAGGACAAGCGGGCGGTCGCCACCATCGCGGGTGAGCTGAGCGGCCTCACGGTGGCGGGGCTCGCCCGGTGCAAGGATGGCGACATCCGGGCCGCCGCCCAGGCGGTGGAGGCCGCCGAGAGCCCCCGGATCCACGTCTTCCTCGCCACCTCCGACATCCACCTGGAGCACAAGCTCCGGATCGA
>CAZMPV010000303.1:0-4062 GCA_964567985.1 uncultured Gemmatimonadaceae bacterium | reverse complement strand
GCCGGTAGGCGTCGGCCACCGAGCGGGCGGTGACCTCGGTCAGGCTCGCCAGGAGGTCCGGCCACCCCTCGTCCGGCCGCCCCTCCCGGAGCCCCCGCTCCCCGGCGAGCGCATCCACCAGGGGGGCGCCGAAGCGCTCCCGGCCGGTGGACCGGGGGGGCTCCTCGGAGAAGAACGGGTCCGAGAGGATCCGCTCGACGAGCTCCTCGTCCACCCGGCCCCTCGCCGCCAGCGCCCCGTCCTCGTCGTAGCGGCGCTCGCCCCCCGTGGCCCGCTCGACCGCCGCGTCCAGCAGCGCAACCCCGGGGCCGGTGTCGAAGGCCAGGAGCGGCTCGTCCCGCTCCCGGGGCGGGAGCCAGGTCACGTTGGCCATCCCCCCGAGGTTCTGGAGGGCCCGGCTCCTTCCCTCCACCGAAAAGAGGAGCCGGTCCGCCGCCGGGACCAGGGGAGCCCCGTGGCCACCGGCGGCCAGGTCCCGGCCGCGGAAGTCCGAGACCACCCGGGCGCCGGTCCGCTCGGCGACGACCGCGGCATCGCCGAGCTGGAGGGAGGCCCCGGGTGTATCGCCCTCCGGAGGCTCGTGCCAGACGGTCTGGCCGTGGGATCCCACGGCGCCGAGGGAGGCCGGCTCGATCCCGACCTCCCGGCAGACGTCGCGCACCGCCCCGGCCAGCCAGGCCCCCAGGTCCACGTCGAGGCGGCAGAGCTCCGGGGTCGTGGCCCGGCCCTCGGCGGCCTCCCGGAGGCGACCTCGCTCCTCGTCGGACCAGGGACGGGAGACGAAGGCCTCCAGCCGCCAGCCGAAGTCGGCCGGCGCCGAGCCGGTGAGCTCCATGAGCGCCGCGTCCACCCCGTCCAGGGACGTGCCGGACATGAGGCCGACCACCTTCACGGGCCCCTCCGTCCGGCGCCCCGCGCCCGCCGGGTCCTCGCGGAGGCGCCTCTCACAGAGGCTCGCCCACGACCTGGCCCACGCGCCCACCGGCCTCCTCCAGGAGCGTCCGGGCCCGAGCGCGGTCCACGTCCAGGCGCCCCATGACCAGGGCCGTCTTCACGTGTCCGTCGGCCTCGTCCAGGAGCGCGGCGGCCCGGTCCCGCTCCACACCCAGGAGCTCCATGAGGATCCGCTGGCCCCGGTCCCGGAGCTTCTCCGCCGTGACCTGGAGGTCGACCATGAGGTTCCCGTACACCTTCCCGATGCGGACCATGGCGCCGGTGGTGATCGTGTTCAGGACGAGCTTCGTGGCGGTGCCCGCCTTCATCCGGGTCGAGCCGGTGATGACCTCGGGACCCACCAGGGGCGCGATGACCACGTCGTGGGTCTCCCGGAGCTCGTCGTCGGGGGGCGTGCAGAGGAGAAAGCCCGTCCGGGCCCCCCGCTCCCGGGCCCGGGCCAGGGCGCCGTGGACGTAGGGGGTCGTGCCCGAGGTGGCGATGCCGAGCACGAAGTCGTGGGGGCCCACCTCCCGCTCGTCCACCGCCGCGGCCCCGTCCTCCGGGTGATCCTCGGCCCCCTCCTTCGAGCGGACCAGGGCGTCGTAGCCCCCGGCGATGATTCCCTGGACCATCTCCGGATCGGTGCCGAAGGTCGGGGGCATCTCGGCGGCGTCCAGGACGCCGAGGCGGCCCGAAGTTCCGGCCCCCACGTAGACGAGCCGGCCACCGGCCCGAAACGCCTCCACGGCCAGCTCCACGGCCCGGGCGATCGCCTCCCGCTCCTCGGCCACCGCCTCGGGCACCCGCCGGTCCTCCTGGTTGATCAGGTCCACGATCTCCAGTGGGGAGCCGAGGTCGATCCTCCGGGAGCGGGGATTCCGCTGTTCTGTGAGGCGATCGTCGAGCATGGTCGGGAGCGAGGGAGTCGCTTGTCGCCGGATCGACGGACGGCGTATACTCCACAGCCGCGCCGGTCGGCCTTCCGCGCCGGATGGCCGCGCGCGCCGTGAAGCTAACCCGTGTGATTCACCGGCGGCAACGGGACCGCCGGGTCCTTCGAGGAGCCTCCATGGACCGTCGTCATCGCCCGAATTCGCCACGAGCCCGGGGCGTCCGCTCCTTCGCCCTGGCCCTCGCCCTGGTGCTCCCCCTGACGTCGGCGTGCGCCCCGGCCGGCACCGACGCCGGAGCCGACGGGGCCGCGGTCACCTTCCCCGAGGGATGGCCCTATCCCTCGGACGCCCCGGCGGTGACGGCCGAGAACGGGGCCGTCTCCACCACCGACGCCTACGCCACCGACGTCGGCGTCGAGGTCCTCCGGGCGGGCGGGAACGCGGTGGACGCGGCGGTGGCGGTGACCTTCGCCCTGGCGGTGGTGAACACCGAAGCCGGAAACATCGGCGGCGGGGGCTTCATGGTGTCCCGGATGGCCGACGGCACGGAGGTGGCCCTGGACTACCGGGAGAAGGCGCCCCTGGCCGGCACCCGGGACATGTTCCTGGACGAGGAGGGCAACGTGACCGACAGGTCGGTGGTCGGACACCTGGCCTCCGGGGTGCCGGGCACCGTCATGGGCATGTGGCGGGCCCACGAGCGCTTCGGGACCCTGCCGTGGGCGGACCTCGTCCAGCCGGCGATCGAGCTCGCCGAGGGGTACGTGGTCCGGGAGCGGCAGGCCACCATGTTCGAGAACTCCGAGGAGGGCATCCGGCGATTCGAGACCACCGCCGAGACCTTCCTCATGGAGGACGGCCAGATTCCCCAGGTGGGAGACACCTTCCGCCAGCCGGAGCTCGCCGCGACGCTGGAGCGCATCCGGGACGACGGCGCCGCCGGCTTCTACGAGGGGCGCACCGCCGACCTCATCGTCGAGGAGATGGAGCGGGGCGGGGGGATCATCACCCACGAGGACCTCCGGCGGTACGACGCCGCGTGGCGGGACCCGGTCCGCTTCGAGTACCGGGACCACACCGTTCTCTCCATGCCCCCGGCCTCGTCGGGGGGCGCCACCATGGCCGAGTTCGCCAACATCCTGGAGGGGTGGGACCTGGACTCCCTGAGCTGGCACTCGGCGGACCACGTCCACCTCCTGGCCGAGTCGTGGAAGCGGGCCTACGCCGACCGGAACACCTACCTGGCCGACACGGACTTCGTCGAGGTACCCCTGGAGCGCATGGCCTCCCAGGAGTACGCCGAGGAGCGCCGACGGGGCATCTCCATGGAGACGGCCACCCCCTCCGGGGAGGTCTCCGGGGGCCTGGGGCCCGAGCCCGGGCCGAGCTCCGCGGCGGAAGAGGGCCGGCACACGACCCACTTCTCGATCGTCGACGGCGCGGGCAACGCCGTGGCGATCACCACGACGATCAACTCCTGGTTCGGGAGCAAGGTCACCGTCGAGGGCGCCGGCTTCGTCCTGAACAACGAGATGGACGACTTCTCGGCCAAGCCGGGCGTGCCGAACCAATACGGCCTGGTGGAGGGCGAGGCCAACGTGGTGGAGCCCGGCAAGCGGATGCTCTCGTCCATGACGCCCACCGTGGTGCTCGATCCGGCCGGCGAGCTCTTCATGGTGACCGGGACCCCGGGCGGGGCGACGATCATCACCACGACCTTCCAGACGATCTCGAACGTCGTGGACTTCGGCATGGACGCGGTGGCGTCCGTCCACGCGCCCCGGGTCCACCACCAGCACCTCCCGGACCAGATCTACGTGGAGGACGGCGGCCTGCCCGCGGAGGTGATCGCGGAGCTCGAGGCCCGGGGGCAGACGGTCATGGTCCGGGACGGGATGTCGGGCGACGTCCAGGCGATCCTGGTCCGCCCCGACGGCACGCTCGCGGCGGCCTCGGACCCCCGCAGGGGCGGCACCGCCGCCGGGTACTGACCCCCGGCCGAACAGACCGCCCCCCCGGGGCATCCGACCGGCACCGGCCGGCACGACCGCCAGGAGGGCGGGTTCCGGGAACTTTCGACTCGCCGACTGGTTCTAGGAGTCCGATCGGAAAGGTGGGTGGGCCGCGCGCAGGGGTCTTGCGAGGCTCAGACAAGGAAGGACGACGATAGCGATGCCGAAGCATCGGAGAGGAGTTCTGACGCAGTATGAGTCCGCAACCCCCCTGCGCCCTT
>CAZMPV010000302.1:0-4083 GCA_964567985.1 uncultured Gemmatimonadaceae bacterium | reverse complement strand
GGTTGTACCGGCTCGCCATGAACCTGATCCTCAGCCGCCGGGAGACGATCCGGCGCCGGGAGGCCCGGACGGAGGCGGGAGAGGGAGCGCTGGACGGCTTCACGAGCCACTCCCGGAATCCGGGGCTGAAGGTGGACGTGGAGGCCGCCGTGGACACGCTGCCCGACGGCGCCAGGCAGGTCTTCGTCCTCTACGACATGGAGGGCTACACCCATGGAGAGATCGCGGACATGCTGGAGATCAGCGCCGGCACCTCGAAGTCGCAGCTCCATCGGGCCCGGGCCCTGCTCCGGGAGCGGCTGACGCTGTGAGGCGCACGACGGGACGACGGGAACGGGGAAGCCTGAACGCCGACGGGAACCGAGCACCATGACCGACGGGACGAGCGGAGGACACCTGGAAGCGGAGCGCATTTCCGCGTACATGGAAGGAGACCTGGATCCGGCCGATGCGGCCGAGGTCGAGGCGCACCTGGAGGGCTGCGGCCGTTGCCGCGAGGTCCTCTCCGAGCTGCGGGACGTGGTCGAGCGGGCCCGACGGCTTCCGGACGCGCCCCCGGAGCGGGACCTTTGGCCCGGGCTCCGGAAGGCGATCACGGGCGGAGAGGCCGGGAGGACGCCGGTCGTGAGCGACGGGTCCGTACCGGGCGGCGCCGACGTCACGGCATTCCCGGGATCGCCGGAGGAGCGCCGGGGCTATCGCCTGAGCGGGGTTCAGCTCGCAGCGGCGGCGGCGGCGCTCATTTTCTTCTCGGGGGCCGGCGCGTGGCTCGTCCATCCCGGCGGGTCCGGCAGCGCGACGGCGGGCTCCGGGCCGGTCGACGCCGGAACGAGCGCCGCGCGGGTCGTGGCCGAAGACGCCCCCGAGGTTCCCGAAGAGTACCGCTCCGAGCTCGAGCGGCTCCAGACCGCGCTCGGGGAGCACCGGGACGAGCTGGCGCCGAACACCGTCCGGGTCCTCGAGAAGAACCTGGCGGTGATCGACCGGGCGATCCGGGAGTCCCGGGAAGCGCTCCGGCTCGACCCGGGGAATCCCTTCCTGGAGAGCCACCTCGACCGGGCCTACCGCACCAAGCTCGAGTACCTGCGCGAGGCGACCCGGATCGTGGAGTGGAGCAGCTGACCGTGTCCGTAGCCCTCCTGACGACCCTGACCCTCCTCCTGGCCGGCGGCCCCGGCCCGGGAGACCCCTCCGGGCCGGACCCGACACCGGATCGAGCGGCGGCGCCCCGGGACACGACCGTGGCCCTCCGCTCCGGCCAGTCGGTCGCCGTTTCGAACCTCAGGGGTCGCCTCCTGGTCGAGACCTGGGAGCGCGACGCCGTCCGGATCGAGGACGAGGACGGCGGCCGTCTCCCCCTGGAGGTGGAGAGCCGGCGAGACCGGGTCGAGCTCCGGGGCGCGAGCCGCCACGGCCGCTCTCCCGCGGGAACGATCCGTCTCCGGGTACCGGCCCGGGTCGCCCTCGACGTGCGGGGCGGACGCCTGGACACCCGGATCGAGGGCACCCGGGGCAGTCTGCGGATCTCCAGCCTCCACGGATCGATCGAGCTCCGGAGCCTCTCCGGAGACATCGAGGCCCGAACCGTCCACGGGACGATCGAGGCGGTGGACGTCTCCGGGACCATCAGGCTCCGCTCCGTCGACGAGGACGTCCGGGTCCGGGGCGTGGAGGGCGAGTTGAACCTGGAGACCGTGGACGGGGACCTGATCGTCGAGGACGCCGCCGCCGCGGCGCTCAGCGCGACCAACGTGGACGGCGACGTCGAGTTTCACGGTCGCCTCCTCGAGGGAGGCCGGTATTCCCTGACCACCCACGACGGGGACCTGACGGTCGCGCTGGTGGAGCCGGTGAGCGCCCGGGTCACCGTCTCGACGTTCGACGGCGAGTTCGAGGCCGACTTTCCCGTGACCCTGGAGCGCTTCCGGGGCGGTCGGGAGATGAGCTTCACGCTGGGCGACGGCGCCGCCGAGCTCCACCTCGGCGCCTTCGACGGCGACATCCGCCTGAGGCGGAGCCCGTGACCGGAACGAGTCCGGTACGGACGGATCGAAAAGACGACGAACCTATCCACGCGAGGGGACGACGATGAGGGGAACGACGACGAGAGAAGCCGGACTCGAGCGGCCGCGGAGGGGGTGGCGAACGGGGCCCGGGATCGGAGCCGGGGCCGCCGCCCTCCTGCTCCTGGCCGCCGGAGCTCCCGGGCTCGGGGCCCAGGCGTGGGACTTCGAGTGGTCCGAGCGCGTCTCCGCCGGCCAGACCCTCGAGATCAAGGGGGTGAACGGCTGGATCGAGGCCCGTGCCGCGGACGGAGACGGGGCCCGGGTCCGGGCCGAGAAGCAGGCCCGCCGGAGTGACCCGTCGGAGGTCCGGATCGAGGTCGTCGAGCACGACGACGGCGTGACGATCTGCGCGGTCTATCCCCATCCCCGCAGGGAGAATCGGTGCGAGCCGGGATCCCGCGGCGGCTCGAGCGTCGAGGACAACGACGTCCGGGTGAACTTCACGGTCCGGGTGCCGGCCGGGGTCCGCTTCCTCGGAAAGACGGTGAACGGAGACGTGGAGGTCCGGGACCTCGAAGGCGACGTGGAGGCCCGGACCGTGAACGGCGATGTCGAGATCAGCACCACGGGGGTCGCCCGGGCCAGCACGGTGAACGGCTCGATCCGGGCCGCCATGGGCGCCGCTCCCCGGGAGCCGATCGAGTTCAACACCGTGAACGGCGGCATCACCCTCGACGTGCCGTCGGAGATCGACGCGGACGTCGACGCCCGCTGGGTGAACGGGGGGCTGGAGACCGACATGCCCCTCACGGTGGTCGGTCGTCTGAGCCGTCAACGGGCCCGGGGGCGCCTCGGCGCCGGCGGACCGCTGATGGAGCTGACCACCGTCAACGGCTCAATCCGAATTCGCTGACCACCGCCGGCCCTCCGGGGCCCGGAACCGAGATACCGACAGGAGATTCGAGACCATGATCGACCAGAGCACCGACTTGCGCCGTCGAACACGGGGAATCGCCCTCGCCGCGCTCCTCCTTCTCGCCGGAGCGCCGGCCCTCCCCGCCCAGGAGAGCGACGAGTATCGTCTGGCCGGGGAGCGCGTGGCTGTCTACAACCTGGCCGGAGCGGCCGAGATCGTCTCCCACGACGGGCCGGAAGTCCGGGTCCAGGTACGCCGCCGGGGGCCGGACGCCGAGCGCCTCTCCGTCGAGGTGGACGAGATCGGAGGCCGGGAGGCGCTCCGGGTCCGCTATCCGTCGGACCGCATCGTCTACTCGGACCAGGGCGGCCGCTCTCGCACCCAGGTGGACGTCTCGAACGACGGCACCTTCTCCGACGACCGTGGCGGCTGGGGCGACGACGAGGTGGAGGTCGCCACCCACGGCCGGGGCCTCGAGGCCTGGGCCGACCTCCGCATCCTGGTCCCGGAGGGCCGGCGGGTGGAGCTCTACGTCGCCCTGGGCGACACCCGGGTCCGGGGCGTGCGCTCCGACCTCCGCATCGACACCCACGCGGGCCGCATCGAGTCCGAGGGCACACGGGGTCGGCTGCATCTGGACACGGGCTCGGGAAGCGTGCTCGTGCGTGACGCCGAGGGTGACGTCACCGTGGACACCGGCTCCGGCTCCGTGGAGATCGAGAACGTCCGGGGCGAGGAGATCGTCGTGGACACGGGCTCGGGCACCGTGAGCGGCGGCGGCCTTCGGGCCGAGCGGATCCGCATCGACACCGGCTCCGGGGGCATCCGCCTCGGAGAGATCACGGGCCGGCAGATCGTCCTGGACACGGGCTCCGGCTCGATCGAGGCGGAGCTCACCAGCGACGTGGACGAGGTCGAGGTGGACACCGGATCCGGATCGGTCGAGCTCCGGGTCCCGGAGGATCTCGGGGCCCGCATCGAGGTGGACACCGGCAGCGGGGGCATCGATGTGGAGCTGCCGATCCAGATCCGCTCCGCAGAGCGGAACCACCTGGAAGGCGTCCTCGGCGACGGACGGGGCCGGATCCGGATCGACACCGGGAGCGGCGGCGTGCGGATCCTTCCCCGGTAGAGCTACGGGAAGGCTACGGTCGCTTCTAG
>CAZMPV010000301.1:0-4091 GCA_964567985.1 uncultured Gemmatimonadaceae bacterium | reverse complement strand
TGGAGGTGGGGAGAGGTGGCGATCCCGGTGCCCCCGACCTGGGCGATCACGTCGCCTCGCTCGACCTGCTGGCCCTCCCGCACGAGGAGCTTGGAGGCGTGTCCGTAGCGGGTCACGAAGCCGAAGCCGTGGTCGATCTCCACCATCTCACCGTAGCCCGACACCCATCGGGCCCGGGTCACCTTCCCCTTGGCGGCGGCCAGGATCGGAGTCCCCCGGTCCGCTGAGATGTCGATGCCCTCGTGAGGGAGGGGGCGGTGGTGGATCGGATGGTTCCTGGACCGGGAGAAGCGGCTGGACAGCAGGCCGGCGGTGGGGAGGATCGATGGGGTCGATCGGAGGATCTCCCGGTGGACGATCATGCTGTCGGTGGCCTCTCCCAGGCTCTCGGAGAGGAGACGGGCGCGTCGCTCCAGCGCGCCCAGGTCGTACTCCACGGCGAAGGCGGTCTTGCCGGCCTCGGGATCCACCGACCATAGGGGATGCTGGTCCGGCGTATCGCTGCCGGGACCGCCCACGCCGACCTCCAGCACTTCGGAGTCGACGGGGTCGAGCCCGGCCAGGGTCCGGAAGCGGGAGCCGTCCTCGGCCAGGCTGCCCAGGCGGGACTCCAGGTTGCCGACCCGACCGCGGATCTCCTCGAGCTGGCCGGTCAGGATCCGGTTCTCCTCCTCGAGGCGCTCGGCCTGGAGCCGGGCGCTCCCCTCTGCGAGGAGGTAGGCGACGCCGGCCGCGAGGAGAAGGACGAGCCCGACCGCGGCGGCCAGGCCCGCCTTGACCGTCCGGGGTGACACGCTGATCTGGCGGAGCGGGGACGTCTCGTCGCCCACCAGGAGCAATGTCCACCGCTTTTCGCTCATGCGCTCGTCCTCTGCGTTCTGGAATGCGGTCGGGGGAGCCGGATCGGGACGATCGAAAGGTCGAACTTCAAATCTGCCCCGGGCGCTTTCCGCGTGTCAACCATGCCGAAAACCACCCGAAGGGGAGAATCGTGGGTCCCGGGCCCCGCCGCGAAGCGCCCGACCCGCGCCGTCCAAACCGGTCAGGATTCGGGCCGGGGAAAGAGGGGCTCGCCCCGGTCCACCGGGTTTCCGGCCAGCTCCAGGTCGTCGAGCCGATCCAGGACGGGCACCTCGTCCAGGCCCAGTCGGCCGGCGAGGTCCGCCATCTTCCCGGGGACGAAGGGCTCGTAGAGGGCCGAGAGGACGGCCAGGGCCCAGGCCAGGGCGGCCAGGGTCTCGTCGAGCTCGTCGGCCGCGCCCTCCTCCTTGGCCAGGGCCCAGGGGGCCCGCTCCTCCACGAAGCCGTTGGCCGCCGAGGTCAGCTCCCGGGCCGCGTCGATCCCCTGGTGGAGGAGGTGGGCGTCCATCGCCTCCCGGTACGCGCTCAGCACCTCGCGAGCCGTGTCGTGGAGGGGCGTGGGCCCGCCGGGCGGCACCCTTCCCTCCCGGTACTGCTCGATCATGGCGAGCACCCGGCTCGCCAGGTTTCCCAGGTCGTTGGCCAGCTCGGCGGTGTAGCGCTCGTCGAAGCGCTCCCGGGTGATGTCGCCGTCGCCGCTCCAGGGCACCTCCCGCAACAGGTAGTAGCGGAGCGCCTCGGGTCCGTGGCGCTCCACGGCCTCGTCGAGCTCGAAGGTCACCCCCTCGGACTTGGACATGCGGCGGCCGCCCAGGGTCACGAAGCCGTGGGCCCAGACCGTTCCGGGGAGCTCGACGCCGGCGCTCATGAGGAAGGCCGGCCAGTAGATGCAGTGGAAGCGGGTGATGTCCTTGCCGATCACGTGGACGTCCGCCGGCCACCACTCCCGGTATTCCTCGTCCGGAAAGCCCACGGCGGCCAGGTAGTTGGTCAGGGCGTCGAGCCAGACGTAGACCGTCTGCTCGTCCTCGCCGGGCCAGGGCACCCCCCAAGGGAGCCGGGACCGGGAGACGGAGATGTCATTCAAGCCACCTTCTATGACGTTCCTGACCTCGTTCCGCCGGATCTCGGGGAGCACGAATTCGGGCCGCTCGTCCAGGAGCTCCAGGAGGGGTTCCTGGTAGGCCGAGAGCCGGAAGAACCAGTTCTCCTCCTCCATCCACTCGAGCTCCCGGGAGGGGTGCAGGGGACAGCGAAGCTCCCCGTCCCCGTCCTCCTCCAGGTCGTCCTCCGCCTTGTAGACCTCGCAGCGGACGCAGTACCACCCCTCGTAGGTGCCCCTGTAGAGGTCGCCGGCGGCGTCGATGCGCCGGATCATCTCCCGGACCGCCCGATGGTGCCGCTCCTCGGTCGTGCGGATGAAGTCGTCGTGGCCGATTCCCAGCACGTCCCAGGCGTCCAGGAACTCCCGGGCGATCCCGTCCACCCACTCCTCGGGGGTGACGCCCGCCTCCTCGGCGGACTGGAGCACGTTCTGGCCGTGCTCGTCCATGCCCATGACGAAGCGCACCGGCACCCCGGTCCGCCGTCGGTACCGGGCCGTGGCGTCGGCCCCGATCTTCTCCAGGGCGTGGCCCAGGTGGGGGTGGCCGTTCGCGTAGTCGATGGCCGTGGTGATGTAGAACGTCTCGGTCCGCTCGCTCACGTCGCGTCTCGGTGCCGGAGGGGCGTCACTCGGAGTTGCCGGGGTGTCTCGGGATCTCGTCGGGGTCGGCTATTCGGGCGCCATCGGTCCGCCGCTGGCCCCCGAGACCTCCTCCTTCAGGGCCTCGAGCTCGACGTTCCGCCGCTCCCCGTCGGCGTCCTTGAGCATGACCCGGTCCCGGAAGATGTCCACCGCGACGACGGTCTCCTCGCCCCGTGCGGTCCGCAGCGTCTTCCCCTCCCGGGGGAAGCGGCGCCGGGCCTCCACGTACGTCTCGTGCTCGTAGCGCAGGCAGCACATGAGGCGGCCGCAGACCCCCGAGATCTGTGCCGGATTCAGGGAGAGGTTCTGGTCCTTGGCGAGCTGCAGGCTCACCGGCTTGATCTCGGGCAGCCACGTCGACGAGCAGAGCCCCCGGTGGCAGCGGCCCACCCCGCCCAGGAGCGCGGCCTCGTCCCGGACCCCGATCTGCCGCAGCTCGATCCGGGTCCGGAAGGTCCGGGCCAGGTCCCGGACCAGCTCCCGGAAGTCGACCCGCCGGTCGGCGGTGAAGTAGATGAGGAGCTTGTTCCGGTCGAACTGCCACTCGGCCTCGGTGATCTTCATGTTCAGGTCGTGCTTCTTCACCAGGCGTCGGGTCTCGGCCCGGACCCGGTCCTCGTCCTCCCGGAGAGCCTTCATCCGCTCGACCTCGTCTTCCCGGGCGCGCCGGACGATCCGCTTCTCGGGCGTCCGGCTGTCGCAGCCCCCGGCGGCGCACTTCCGCTCCGCGACCGAGCCCACGGCCCGGACCTCGCCGAGGTCCTCTCCCCGGTCGGCCTCGACGATCACCGGGCTCCCCGGACGGAGCTCGAGGTCCTCGTAGTCGTAGAGGAAGTAGTCCTTCCGGTTTCCCTTGAACTGCACCTCGGCGAATCCCGGCATCGGACTACGCTTCCTGCGCCTCCCGCCACTCTCCGATCGCCTCGAACTTCTCCCAGCGGCCCTCCAGGAGCTCCTCCGGATCCAGCTCGGCCAGCTCGTCCAGGGTCTCGGTGAGGGCTTCCTCGAGGAGCGTCGCCGCCCGGTCCCAGTCGGCGTGGGCGCCTCCGGCCGGCTCCGGGACGATGCGGTCGGCGATCCCCAGCTCCAGCAGGTTGTCCGAGGTGAGCTTCAGCGCCCGGGCCGCCTCGTCCCGCTGGTCCGCGGAGCGCCAGAGGATGGCCGCGCATCCCTCCGGCGAGATCACCGAGTAGACGCTGTGCTCGAGCATGAGGATCCGGTCGGTCACTCCCAGGCCCAGGGCGCCGCCTGAGCCGCCCTCGCCGATCACGACCGACACGAGGGGGGTGCGGAGGCGGGACATCTCCCGGAGATTCATGGCGATCGCCTCCGCCTGGCCCCGCTCCTCCGCGCCGATCCCCGGATACGCGCCCGGCGTGTCGATCAAGGTGACCACCGGCCGGCCGAACTTCTCCGCCTGACGCATGAGCCTGAGCGCCTTCCGGTATCCCTCGGGGTGGGGCATCCCGAAGTTTCGCCGGAG
>CAZMPV010000300.1:0-4101 GCA_964567985.1 uncultured Gemmatimonadaceae bacterium | reverse complement strand
CCCGGGCGGCCAGGGAGTCGAGCGCCCGCTCGTCCCGGAGCGTGGCGTAGAGCAGCCCGCTCACGTTTCGCTCCAGGAGCTCCCGGAGGATCCAGGTGGCGTCGCCGGGCCGGTCCGAGTAGTCGCCGAGCACCACCGGCGTCTCGCCGGCGGCGATCGCCTCCACGGTGCGCTCGGCGGCTTCCTCCGGCATGGGGTAGTCGCCGTGGGCGAAGTCCTCCCGGACCCGCCAGATGAAGTCGCCCATGTCCCGGGCGATCCGCTCGGCCTTCGCCCGGTCGCCGTTCGTCGTCACGTGGACCGTGGCGCCCACGTCCGGGACGTCGGACCAGGGGTAGCCGTAGAAGACGCTCACGTAGGCGTCGTCCTCCCGGGCCTCCCAGCGCCGGGCCCGCTCCATGATGTCCATCGACGGAGACTGGCCGGTCCACTGGAGGACGGTGGCCGTGACCACCGGCGGCTTCACCGTGGCCGTGGTCGGCTCGTATTCGCCCCGGGCCACCAGGCGGAGGAAGCGGGCCGCCCGCTCGCCCTGGATGTAGCTGTCGTAGTGGGGGTAGCGCTTGGTCGTGAACGCCCCGTCGGCCCAGCGGAGGAAGTCGGCGTCCTCGTTTCCGTGGAGGTCGAAGGTGCCGGCGATGGCCACGTCCTCGCCCACCGCCTCCCGGACCCGGCGTGCGATCTCGGCCTCGGGCCTCGGCACCTGCCGGGTCGCCATCGCCCCGTGGAGCGCCAGATGGACGGCGTCGAAGGGGCCCTTTTCCTCCAGGTCCGCGAGGATCAGGTCCATGAAGTGTGAAAAGCTCTCCTCGGTGTTCCAGCTCCGGGACGATCCGCCGAAGACCTCGTACGGCGAAGTGATGCCCACCAGCTCCATGTCGCCGTACTCCCGGGCCCGGTCCACGAAGCCCCGAATGTAGGAGCCGGCCTCCAGGACCTCCGCGCCCTCCAGGGGCCCCCGGATCCGGGTCCAGGCGTCCACGTCGGTGTCGCCGCCGGGACAGAACGTGCACGTCTCGTGCTGAAAGCGGATGACGGCCACCCGGAGCGACTCTCCGGCCTGGTCCGGGGGTGCGGGCTGGCAGCCGACCAGGGCGAGGATGGGGAGGACGACGAGAAGGGCGAGGCCGATCCCACCCCGGAGTCCGACGGAGGTCGGGCTTCCGGGGCGGACCGGAGTGGGTTGGATCGAGGCCACGGCTGGGGCTCCTTGCCGGGTTCACGGCTTCCGGAACCGGGAATGTATGGAGCGGAGGCGGAGACGACCACGGTTCTCCGGACGTCGGGGGCGGGGGGCTCCATCGTGCTTGCCTTCGGCGCCCGCCGGCCCGACCTTGCCAGCGAGTCGCCCGGACCCCGCCGGGCCCCATCCATCCGAGCCGAAGATGTCCGACGATCTGCCCGACCTCTCCAAGTTCGACAAGTACCTCGACGACGAGGACCTGGAAGAGATGAAGCGAGAGAAGAAAGCGGCGTCCGGGGGCTCGGGAGGGGGGACGCCCGGAGGCGGTGGGAAGAAGGGAAAGAGCGCCCGCGGCCGGCCCCGGCGCCTCGTCTGGCTCGTCGCGGGCCTGGTCCTCGGCGTGGCCGGCACGCTCTTCCTGCCAGACCTCCTCCGCCCCTACCTGCCGGCCGGCCTCCGTCTCGGCGAGACCGAGGTTCCCGGACTCGTGGTGGAAAAGCGCAGGGAAGGGGATCGGCTGCTCCTGACGGTGGACACCGAGCGCGGCGCGTCCCTGGCCACCTTCACCCGCCAGGTCTCGGAGATCGACCTCCTGGTCTCGGAGGGGGACTCGGTCACCCTGGGCCTGGGGGAATACGCCCCCCTGGTCGACGATCCGTCGCTGGTGGGGGTGCGCAAGGGAAGGGGAGGGGCGGCCCCGCCTCCCGAGAGGGCGACGCCAGCTGATGCGGACACCGCCGCTGGTCCCTCGACCGAGGACACGGCTCCGGCCGCCGGCGCGAGTCCGGACGCCTCTCCCGGGGCCGCCGACCCCGACACGACCGGGGGCTGAAGCGGGCATCCCCGCCGACGGGGACCGCTCCGGGCTCCCGATTCCCGTCCGGGCTCAGCCCCCTCCCCGCATCTCGGCCAGCTTCTCCCCGGCCCGGGCGAACTTGCTCCCCAGGCGCTCGCCCCCGTCCACCACGACCTCGGTGCCGGTCACGTGGCCCGCGGCGTCGGAGACGAGGAAGAGGATCGTCCTCGCCACGTCGGACTTCCGGGTGAGGCGGCCCAGGGGTACCTCGGCCTCGAAGGCCTCCAGGAGCCCCACGGACTCCACCAGCCGGCGGGCGCCCTCCGTTCCCTGGACCAGCCCGGGCGCCACGGCGTTGACCCGGACGCCGTGGCGGCCCCACTCGGCGGCCAGGGTCCGGGTCAGGTTCAGCACGCCGGCCTTGGCCGCGCCGGAGTGGGCCATGAGCGGGGCTCCCGTGTCGACGTAGGTCGTGGTGATGTTCACGATCGAGCCGCCCCCGGCCTCCCGCAGCGGCCCCAGCGCCGCCTGGCTCACGTTGAAGGTCCCGGTCAGCACGATGTCCAGCACGGCCCGCCACCCGTTCTCCGAGAGCTCCTCGGCCGGGACCAGGAAGTTGCCGGCGGCGTTGTTGACGACGATGTCGAGGCGGCCGAGGCCGTCCACCACTTCGGCCACCGTCGCCTCCACCCGGTCCCGGTCCCGGACGTCGGTCTCCGAGACCAGGGCCCGGACGCCGAGCTCCCGGATCTCCTCTGCGGCGGGTTCGAGGTGGTCCCGGTCCCGGCTGGCGATGGCCACGTCGGCGCCGTGCCGGGCCAGGGCCAGGGAGATCTCCCGGCCGATGCCGGTGCCGCCTCCGGTGACCAGGGCGACCCGTCCCTCCAGGAGGTCGGGCCGGAAGGGGGACTCGCTCGTTTCGCGCGCTTCGTCGCTCATGGAAGTGCCTCCGGGTCCACCTTGAGGATTCGGTCGTCGCCACTCCTGACGCTGCCCCGCCCGTCCCGGTTGCTCGTGGCGAAGTAGAGCATGCCGTCGGGTCCCGTCCGGACCGCCCGGATCCGCCCGTACTCGCCGAAGAAGTGGGGGACCACGTCCACGTCCAGGGGGGCCGACGCGGTGGGCTGGATTCCCTCGGCCGGGATCCGGGCCTCGAAGAGGGCCTCGCCCCGGAGCCCGCCGAAGAAGAGGCTGGAGCCGTGCCACGCGGCGCCGGCCGGCGCCCAGGTGGTCTCAGCACCCGAGTGGGCGACCGGGCCGACCATGCCCCGACGCGTCTCGTCGCCCCGGATCTCGGGCCAGCCGTAGTTGCCGCCCCGGACGACCAGGTTCACCTCGTCGAAGCCCGTCGTCATCCCCGACGGCCCGTGCTCGGTGGCCCAGAGCCGGCCGGCGTCGTCGAAGGCCAGGCCCTGGGGGTTCCGGTGGCCGAAGGAGTAGACCCGATTCCCGAAGGGATTGCCGGGAGCCGGGTCGCCCTCTGTCGTGATCCGGAGGATCTTCCCGGACAGGGAGGCGGTGTCCTGGGCCGCTTCGGCCCGGCCCGCGTCGCCCATGGTGACCAGGAGGTGGCCGTCGGCGTCGAACTCGAGCCGGCAGCCGTCGTGGAAGCGGGCGCCGGGCATGCCGGTCAGGACCGGGGTCCGGCCCCGGAGGGCGCCCTCGTACCGGTAGCGCTCGACCCTGTTCGTCAGGTCACCCGTCACCCGGGTCGTGAAGCAGAGGTAGATCCGCCGGTTCGAGGCGAAGTCCGGGTCCAGGGCCAGTCCCATGAGGCCGGCCTCGCCGGTGTGGGCCACGTCCGGGACCTCGAGTCGGCTCTGGACGCTTCCGCTCGGTGAGAGCCGGGTCAGGCGGCCGGGCCGCTCGGTGACCAGCAGCTCCCCACCCGGGAGGAAGCGGATCTCCCAGGGCACCTCCAGGTCCCGGGCCACTTCCGTGGGGGCCGCCGTGCCCAGGGCGTCGGCCGTGGCGCCCCGTTCGACTCCCGGCGGCTCCGAGGCCCCGAAGAAGGTCTCCCGGAGGAAGCCGTTGCAGGCCAGCCCCACCACCACGGCGAGGAAGGCGACGGTGAGGATGCGGGGGACCCTGTCGATCAACGGGCGCTCCGGGTCGGGGCGAG
>CAZMPV010000299.1:2386-4102 GCA_964567985.1 uncultured Gemmatimonadaceae bacterium | reverse complement strand
CGACCCTCCCGTCTTCGCCGGTTGTTCCTTACTCTTGAGCACAGGGAGTCGAGCCCCCCCTTTCGCTCTCCTACGCGGCGCATCCCCGACGGTGACGACGGAGTCCGATCTCCGTTCTCCGATACGGCGCTCCCAGCAAGGAGGCTCGCCCCATGCCGGACAACAATCTGCTCGTGCCAGGCACGGGCGGGATCACCCTCATCGACAGCGACGGCAACGACGTGGGGTGGCCCGTCCTGATGCGCATCAGGGGAGTCATCCGGGGCGTCCAGGGGAAGGACGACGACGAGCTCGTCGAGCTCATGGGGATGGAGCACCGACCGGGACAGCTGGCACCCGCGAAGACGAGCCTGCGCCCCGGCACGTCACTCCACCCGGGCCACGTGCTCCGGGTGGCCTACAACCAGGTCCAGGACGACTTCGTGGACTTCCTCTACGACTGGCGGGCCGACATGCGCTACACCGCCGGCCAGCTCCTGGACTTCATCCGGGAGCGAAAGCCCGACGACGGCCGGTGGAACGTGGTGGGCCACTCCCAGGGCGGGCTCCTGATCATCCTGGCCAGCAAGCTCCTGGACGGGGAGGACGAGTTCTCGGACCTGGTGAGAAGGGTCACCCTGGTGGGGGCTCCGGCCGCGGGCACGCTGAAGGCCGCCGCGGCCATGATCGTCGGGGACAACGCCGGCGAGCGCCTGGCGCCGGTCATGCGGCGGACGATCCGGATGTGGCCCGCCATCTATCAGATGCTCCCGGCCTGGCCCGCGGTCGTCGGGCAAGACGGGGAGCCGGAGCCCGACACCCACCAGCTCACCCGTCCGGGGGGCTGGCCCGGGCTGGACGGCGTCCAGGAGGATCTCCTCCTCCGGGCCCGGGAAGCGCAGGAGCTCCTGGAGGACCCCCTCTCCCACATGGAAGGGGTCGATGTCCGGTTCTATTGGGCCGAGAACCGGAAGACACCGGCGACCATCCGGCGTCCCGCCGACGGGCCCCTGGAGTGGGACATCGTCGAGAACGTGGAGGGCGACTCCCTGGTCCCGTTCTCCACGACGCTCCGGTGGATCGGCACCGAGCACGGCCCCCGCGTCACCCGGTTCGCTCCCCCCTGCGAGCCTCACGCATATCTTCTCAACGACGAGACGGTGGTCAGCCACCTGAAGGAGAGAATCGAATGAGGATCCGATCGCGGGGCGCCGTCCGGAGCAGCCCGTCTCCGCTCGAGCTCCTGGTCGTCGGCCTGGTGGCGGCCGCCGGGATTCCGGGAGAGGTCCCGGCCCAGAGCGCCGAGCGTCCGCTGAGGACCCACCGGCACCTGGCGGTGGGCCACGTGGGCTTCCTCCACACCTGGAGTGCCACCGTGCAGGGAGGCTACCTGTACCAGCTCTCGCTCCGGAAAAGCCAGGTGACGGTCGACGATCTGGGGGTCACCACCGTGACGCCGCCCCGGTGGTACGCCCACTCCCTGGCGGCGGTGGGCTGGGCCGCCGACGCCGACGGCACCGGATCGGACGGGTTGGCGGGCACCGGCCAGCTCGGGATCCTCTACCGCTTCGACGGGCCCATGTCCATCTCCAGGGCCGGGGTGGCGGCCCAGGGCTCCTGGGGACCCCCCGGTCTCGGGCCCGTGGCCCGGGTCGGGTTCTTCTACGGAAACGCCGCCCTCTCGGCGGGCTGGATGTGGTTCGACGACCGCTCCGACGGCGTCGTGGTGAGCCTGGA
>CAZMPV010000299.1:0-2286 GCA_964567985.1 uncultured Gemmatimonadaceae bacterium | reverse complement strand
CCCTCGAGCATGGGAGCGATGTGGAGGATCAGGAACGCGATCGCGAGGCCGGCGATGCAGCGCTCCGCGAGCGACCACGACCTCCGCGACACCCTGCGCCCCTCTTCCTCCTCCACCGACTCGTGGGGTCTCCGGTATCGGAGGTAGAGGATGGCGCCGACCAGAGCCGAGAGGAGGGCGACGGCGTAGGAGACCGGCCAGCCCAGGTCGTCGATCCTGATGCGCTCCTGCCCGGGGGTGTCGGAGGTGCTGATCCAGAACGAGCCCGGGAACCAGGCTCCGGGGAAGAAGGACGGGGTGAAGCTCACCGTCGCTCCCGATCGGGAGAGCTCCACCGTCTCCACCCTCAGGGGTTCGGCTCCCAGGCCCTCGACCTGGAGCGTGACCGTCTCGTTGACCACGCCTTCACCGTGGGGAATGAGATCCAGGACCACGGGTCCCTCCAGGTGGCCCGTGGGCCGGTCTCTCAGGCGGATCTCGACCCAGGCCACCGGCTCGTCCGGATTGACGCTCTCCACCCGTCTTTGCTCCAGCACCGAGACCCGGTAGATGGGAATCTGGGGCGTGGGGCTGATCTCGCCGTCCACGAACTGGAACGTGCGATGGCGCTCCGACGAGCCGAACGCCCTCTCGTCCAACCGCCGACGGACCGCGTGCCGGACCCGATTCGTCGGGGATCCGCCCGAGCTGCGGAAGACGTCTTCGAGCGCGTCTCTCAGCGCGAGGGAAGCGTCGAGGCTGGAGAGATACAGGTCGTCGGACGGCTCCTGCGCCCGGAGCTCGGTGATGAGGTTCCGGGTCGTGGCGACCTGCGCCTCGGCGATGACCCACGTGCCGTCCGGCAGCTCGCTCGCCGGCTCCGTGGAGCCGACGAGGACGAAACGGGGATCGTTCTCCTCGTCGCCGAACGAAGCGAACATCGCGTCGAGGGCCTGGACGTAGGCCACCATCGTCTCGCTGCTGGCGAGGACGAAGACGGTCCCGATGGCGTGGTGCTCCTCCATCTCGTGGCGGAAGAAAGGAGTCACGCCGACCTCGTGGCCCGGCTCGCCGAAGACCTGATCCCAGCGGAACGTGTGGACCGAGTCGACGCTGGGAACCAGCTCGCTGAGGTGTCGGAGCAGCCCTTCTCCGTAGTTCGAGGGCTCGTAGATCGCGATGCTGCTCTCGATCGGGAGGCCCCGGCCTCTCGCCGTATCGACGAACGTCTCGAGACGCCGGTGGTCGTGGGCGATGGTCCGGAAGAACCATTCGTGCTGCCTGCCCAGCGCTCGGGCCGTCGAGAGCGAGGAGAGGACCGGGACCTCGAGCCCCAGGGAGAGGACCCGGCTCGTACAGCCTGAGGCGACGGGGCCGAGGATCGCGACCGCTCCCTCCTCTTCGACCGCCCGCCGGGCCACCTGAACGCAGGTCTCGCTGTCGGCCACCGGATTCCCGGTGCCACGGAAGAGAAAGCGGACGGGGTGACCCTCGATCACCGTCGAGTTGACGTTCCCCAGACGGAAGACCCGCTTCACCGACTCGTCGTGGAGCCTGCCCACGTCGCGCAGCGGCCCGTCGCTCGGCGAGAGCACGGCGACGCTGTAGGCCTCCGGGCCACGTCTTCCAGGGGCGGCGCCCTCCTGGGCCCGGGCGTCCCCCTGGGGGAACGCGATGATCAGGGTACAGCAAAGTCGGAGAAACCCGCGTGGCACGCTCATGGTCTCGGTCAGAAGGTCTTCAGATATTCCACGAGCGCCGTCTTCGCTCCAGGGCTGAGATCGACGCCGTAGACGTGTCCGCCGTTCCCGTTTCCCCGCTCGGCGGTATCGTAGAGCCATCCGTCATGAGCGGGCATGCAACCCCACTGGAGCTCCGTCGCCTCCGAGGGCTCTTCCGGGAGCTCCGCCCGGTCTCCCCGGCAGCGGCGCGAGACGAAGCCGAGGTTCCACCGGTCCAGCACGTCATACCCCCGGTAGAACGACGGGGGACGATCCTCCGGTCGCTCCAGGAGGGCCCTGACCGTGGGAACCGAGCCGTTGTGGAGGTAGGGACCCCGGAGCCAGATACCGTCGAGCTGAAGGGCGATGTAGCCTTCGGGATCGGGCTTGGCCATGGGGGTGCGTCGAATGCCGGCTCCGTTTTGGACCGCCCGATTCGCGCTGTCCGCCGCCTCCCGGGTCCACGCCCGAGAGCGCTCGGGATCGGTCCCGATCTCCGACAGGGGAATGACGGTCCCCATGCGATTGTCGCGACCGGTGGCGTGACAGCTCGCGCAGCGGTCTTCGAAGAGCTCTTCACCCCGCT
>CAZMPV010000298.1:0-4105 GCA_964567985.1 uncultured Gemmatimonadaceae bacterium | reverse complement strand
GCCTCCCGGGTCTCCGGATCGTCCACGTCCATGAGGAGGAGCTGGAGCTCGGCCAGGCCGGCCGTCAGCGGGTTGTTGATGTCGTGGCGGACCCGGGCCACGATCCGCAGCAGCTCCGGGAGCGCGAAGATCGGCCGATCGCCGTCGTCGGCCAGAGCGTCGGGCAGGCCCCCGATTCCGACCGGAAAGCCCACCGAGAGCGCCCGCACCGCCGGCTCCCCGTCGACGCTCTCCCCGGAGCGGGTCAGGATCCACTCCCGGTCCTCGTCGGCCACCTCTCGGGCCAGCGTCAGGGCGTCGGAGCAGGCCACGGCGGTCGTCAGAACCACGAGACACCGTTCCTCGAGGGCTTCCCGGGCCTCGGCCAGGGTTTCGTGGATCCGGAGCTCTCCCACCTCGAGGGCCTCGGCCAGCCGACGGCGCTCGGCGTCCTCCGGGCCCACCAGATGAACCTGAACCGTCTCCTCCATGGCCTCGCTCCTCCTTCGTGCCTGCCGCAGGCGCCTCGTCCCGAGCGCAGAGAGCAAGAAGGTAAGCCGGCGGCGCCGACGGGCGCCACCGTCCGGAGTCGAGACACGCGCGCCCGGGTATCGACCCGGCCCGTCCTGCCGTGCCTCGGTCCTTTCCCTACCGCCGTCCGGTGGGCGCGAGCTCGTACATGCCGGCCGTGGACGGCACGTGGGCTTCCTCGACGACCGTGAATCCGGGAAAGAGGTGGGGATCGGGACGGGCCCCGGGGGGGGTGATGACCCACAGGGTCCCCTCTTCCCCCGGGGGATGGAGGACGTCCGGCTGGACGGGCCGGTTCAGGATCATGACCGCCCGGCGGGGCGAGTGCTCGTAATGCGAGACCGCCCTGAGGCGCTGGACGCCGAGCCATTCCCTCTCTCCTCCGGGCCCCACCTCACCGGGCGGGACCGTCTGGAACACCACCCTCCCGTCTTCCGGCACGTTCCCGTCCACCCATTCGGCCACCTCCCTGTAGTTCCATCGCTCGTTCTTCCAGGGGCGGTAGGCGTCGTACAGGGCGGCGATCCCGATCCAGGCGGTCACGACGACCAGACCGATCCGCCCGAACCTCCACTTCCGGAAGAGCCCGGGCAGGATCAGGCTCACGCCCACCCCCGCGATCAGGGAGTAGCGAACGAATCCGAAGGTCACCGTGGCCCGGACGATGTCCACCGCCGCCAGGAATCCGGCCGTTCCCACGAGCCAGAGCCAGGGGAGGAGCAGGGAACGCCGTCGTCGAAGGAAGAAGATCGGCGCGAGCGTGACGATGGCCCCGAGAACGTAATCGCCGGGCACGAGCACGGCGCTGTTCGTCGGACCCGTCGGCAGGAGGCTTTGAACGGGCACCGTCAGAGCCCGTCCGAGCGTCCGCAGACCGTGCAGGGACTCCCCCGTCCCGAGAAACGAGGCCATCGACGCGTAGTCGATCTGTCGGAGCAAGGTGGGGCCCCAGAGCAGCGCGAAGGCTCCGGCTGCCGCCGCGAGGGATCCGAGCGCCATCCGCCGCGCCCGGTCCCGGAGTCCGACCACGGCGTAGATCCCCAAGGCGAGAAGCGCACCGAGGGAGAAGTAGTGCGTCAGACTCGTGACCAGGGCGCCGAGGAAGAGACCGGCCGCGTTCCGCCGGGACGCTCCGGATTCCTCGAAGCGCGCCATGGCGAGGAGGGCTCCGGCGCCGACGAGGGTCAGGAGCGCATAGTTGCGGATCTCCTGGGCGTACGCGATCTGGGGCTCGGCGACGGCCATGATGAGGGCCGCCCAGAGGCCGGACTCGACGTCGTAGAGGCGACGGCCGGCTTCGAAGACGACGCCCACGGCGGCCAGCGAAAGAAGCGCCGACAGGGCGCGGGCCACCGCCACCGAGTCGCCGAAGAGCTCGCGCCAGGCCCGGAGAACGAGGTAGTAGAGGGGGGGATTGAGCTGCTTCTCGAGCTCTCCGATGGTCTCGGCCAGGGGCGCCGCGCGGTCGATGGAGGTGGGCCTCGGGGCGGGCCGGATCCACTCGTTGCGGACCTCGAGCGGCTCGAAGTCCCGGTAGTTGCCGGATGCCTCGGCGAGCGTGAGGACCTCGTCGTACCACATGCTCTGGGCGTCGAGGTGCCAGAAGCGCAGCGCGGCCGCGAGCGCGAGGACGGCGGCCAGGGCGAACCACTGACGGCGTGAGAGTGCGGACGTCACCTCGCTCGCCTCTCCGCGGACGAGCCCTTGCGGATCGAGCGCGGGTCGTCCGTCGACCTCATTCGTCCTCCGTGTGCCGGGCGTTTCGGTTCGACAGCAGGAAAAAGGTTAGCCGGCGGCGCCGACGGGCACCACCGTCCGGAGGGCCGCGTGTCCGGGTGCCGAAGCGACCGTCCTTCCCCGGGGCGCTGGCGCCCTCCCGGCCGCCCGAGCCACATTGTCGACCGTCGTCCCCCTCGACCGTCACTCCCGGATGGACGGAGATGCGCCGCTTCACGCTCGACCCCGACGTCCTCGCCGTGGCCCGGGGCGACGCCCCGGCCGACGTGATCCTCCGCTCCGGACAGATCGTCAACGTCTTCACCGGCGAGATCGAGGAGGCCGACGTGGCGCTCTTCGGCGACAGGATCGCGGGGGTGGGCCCGGGCTACGAGGGACGGCGGGAGGTCGAGCTCGACGGCGCCTTCCTGGTGCCGGGTCTCCTCGACGCCCACGTCCACATCGAGTCGAGCATGGTCACCCCGCGGGAGTTCGCCCGGGTCGTCGTCCCCCGGGGCACGACCACGGTGGTCACCGACCCCCACGAGATCGCCAACGTCCACGGCATGGCCGGAATCCGCTACATGCTGGAGGTCAGCGAGGGGCTGCCGCTGTCGGTCCTGGTCATGGCCAGCTCGTGCGTGCCGGCCACGCCCATGGGCACCGCCGGCGCCGAGCTGGGCGCGGCCGACCTGGCGGAGATCGCCGACCACCCCCGGGTCCTGGGCCTGGCCGAGCTCATGAACTTCCCCGGGGCGATCCGGGGCGACGAGGGAGTCCTGGCGAAGCTCCGGGCCTTCCGGGGACGCCCGGTGGACGGCCACGCGCCGGGCGTCGGCGGGGTCGCCCTGAACGCCTACGCGGCGGCGGGGCCCGCCTCGGACCACGAGTGCACCACCGCCGCCGAGGCGGTGGAGAAGCTCCGCCGGGGCCTCTTCGTCTTCTTCCGGGAGGCGACCAACGCCCGGAACCTGGACGACCTGCTCCCCGTCCTGACTCCGGAGAACCGCCGACGGGTGGCCCTCTGCACCGACGACCGTCAGCCCCCCGACCTCCTGGACGAAGGCGGGATCGACGCCATGGTGCGCCGGGTGATCGGGCACGGCGTGCCGCCGGTGGAGGCGATCCGGCTGGCCACCCTCAACCCGGCCGAGTGCTTCGGCCTCCGGGACCGGGGCGCCGTGGCGCCCGGCCGCCGGGCGGACCTCCTGGTCGTGGACGACCTCGAGTCCCTCTCGATCCGGGAGGTCTGGGCCGGAGGGGAGCGGGTGGCCCGGGAGGGCCGGACCCCGGCGTGGGAGCTCCCCGACCCTCCGGAGCCGCCCGCGCCGAACATGCGGATCCCCTGGGAGCGCATCTCCCTGGAGATTCCGGCCCGGGAGGGACGGGTCCGGGTCATCCGCGCGGTGCCGGATCAGATCGTCACCGAGCGGGAGGCGGCAGAGCCGACGGTCCGGGAGGGGCAGGTGGTGGCGGACCCGGCCAGGGACCTCCTGAAGATCGCCGTCCTGGAGCGGCACAGGGGAAGCGGACGGGTGGGCCTGGGGCTGGTGGCCGGGATCGGCCTCGACGAGGGCGCGGTGGCCGGGACCGTGGCCCACGACCACCACAACCTGATCGTGGTCGGGGCCGACGACGCGTCGATGCTCGCCGCGGCCCGGCGGGTCGCGGAGATGGAGGGCGGGCTCGCGGTGGCCCGGGACGGCCAGGCGGTGGCCGGCCTCCCCCTACCCGTGGGCGGGCTCATGTCCGCCGAGCCCGTGGAGGAGGTCCGGGCCCGATTCGACGAGGTGGTCGAGGCGGCCCGCTCCCTGGGCACCCCCCTCCACGACCCGTTCATGGCCATCTCCTTCCTGGGCCTGGAGGTGATCCCGACCCT
>CAZMPV010000297.1:0-4106 GCA_964567985.1 uncultured Gemmatimonadaceae bacterium | reverse complement strand
TCTACGCCGAGAACGCGGTCCTGATCCTGCCCGACGGGAGCCCCGTGGTGGGCCGGGAGATGATCCAGGAGCTCCTGGAGGAGGGGCTCCCTCGCCTGGGCGAGATCCAGGCGGGCCGCCGGGACTTCGACGCCAGCGGGCGCATGGGCTACCTCTCCGGGACCGGCCGCTTCGAAGTCGGGGCCACCCGGGTGGCCCGGAGCACTTCCCGGACGAGCCACGCCACGGTCGTCCTCCGGGGCGACGAGGAGCGCTGGCGGATCCGCTTCCAGCTCTTCGCCCCCGAGCCGGGGCAGGAGTCGATCCCGCTTCAGGCCCCGGGGCGGGCCCTCATGACCCCCTACCGGCCCGACGCCGTCACCACCGAGCGGAAGGGGCCGGCCCGGGGGTACTACCAGCGGACCTACGCGGCGGTGAGCCGGGCGGTGGGCGACCTGGCGGTGGCGTTCCAGGAGGGCGACCTTCGTCGGGCCGTGGAGCTCTACGGCGCCGAAGCCCGGCTCCGGACGCCGCACTCCGACGGAGTGCTCTCCGGACGCTCGTCGCTGGCCGATCATCTCCCGGAGCTGGCGTCGTCCGGAGGCCAGGTCCACATGGCGGTCCTGGACTTCGACGCCAGCGGCCGCATGGCGGCGGTCTACGGCCGGTACCTGATTCAGGCGGCCCGGGGCTCCGGGGGCGAGGACCTCCTGGGGCCCTATCTCCTCGTCTTCAGGCTCGGGGGCGACGAGCCCCGGATCCGGGCCCACTGGATGGCCCGGGATCGCCGCTGACCTCCTCCTCCACCGCCTCCTGGATCTGGCGGTGAGGCCGCACCATGTCGGTGAAGTTGCCCTCCCACGATTGCCAGATCAGCACGCCGCCTCCGATGGCCAGGACGATGCCGGCCCCCCGCAGGGTTCTCCGGTACCAGTCCAGGTTGAGCTTCTTCCGGCCCTTCGACGCCCCCCACGCCACGGTCATCATGGCGCCGACGAAGAAGGCGAAGAAGGCGAGGACGAAGGCGACCCCGTTCCACGGGCTCACGTGCCAGCGGTTCAGGAAGAGGGGGCCGGCGATGAGGAACCAGAAGATCCAGGGCGCCGGGGCCAGCAGGCCGACCAGGACGACCCGGAAGAAGTGCCCCCGGAAGGGCGGCAGCTCCGTGTCCGTCGGGTCGGCCGACCGGGCCTCCCGCTCCACGCGCCAGGCGATGTAGAGCACGAGGAGTCCCCCGGCCATCCCGATCCAGCGGAGGAAGGCGTCGGGGAGCTGGGTCAGCAGCAGCACCGACGCCGCCAGGACCGGCAGCTCGGTGACGAGGGGGATCAGCGCGACCTTGAGGCCGTCGCCCAGCCCCCGCTTCAGGGCGGTGGTGGCGACCAGCGTCAGGAAGGGGCCGGGCACGATGCCCGCGAAGAGCCCCAGGGCGCAGCCGATGAGGACGGATTCCATTCGGCCGCGCTCAGCCGCCGTGCCCGGACTCGCCGAGCCAGTCGGTGAAGGGGACGGTCGCCGGAAAGAAGCCGACGGCGGTGAAGGGCCATTCCTCGCCGACGGGTCCGTCGAGGCTCGCGCCGCCTCCCAGCGCCAGTGCGTAGGGGTTTTCCGGCTCGTAGTCCTCCGCGAGCCGGCGCAGGCAGCGCATCAGGTCTCCCCGTCGGCGGAGGCGGGAGAAGGAGATGCAGATCAGGCCCGCCCCGTAGATGCGCGCCAGCGCGCCCCACTCCTCCATGGGGACGTCGGCTCCGAGGAAGCGGACGCGCCAGCCGGCTCGCTCCAGCACCAGCCGCACGCAGCGGGCCCCGAGGACGTGCCGCTCGCCTTCGACGCATCCGACCAGGGCCACCGGCGCCGAGCTCCCCTCGGCCCCGCCCGGCTCCGGCGCCCGGCGCAGCCGGTGGAGCGCTCCGGTGACGATCTCGCTCACCTGGTGCTCCTCGCCGACCCGGACCTCGCCACTCTCCCACCTCCGCCCGACGGACTCCATGACCGGACGGAGGCCCTCGTCCAGGAGGCGCCGGAGATCTACCCGGCGATCCCGACCCAGATGGACCAGGAGGTCGGCGAATGGGCCCAGGGCGTCGCGCTCCAGGCAGTCCAGCGCCAGGCGGCGGCCGGGCTCGAAGTCCCCGTCCCGGGCGGCCCTGGCCGCTTCCCAGGTCCGTCCCGCCCGCCCCCCGAAGCCCAGCAGGGGAAGGGGCTCGCCGAAGCTCCGGGCCCGACCCAGGACCTGGCTCAGGGGAATCCGGCGGTGGCCCCCGTCCGTGCGGTCGCACTCGAGCTCACCCCGGTCGCACCAGCGCTTCACCGTCGAGGGATGGACGTCGAAGAGCTCCCCCACCTCCGTGGTGCTGAGCAGGGGATCGGGGTCCAGCGCTTTCTCGACCTTGGGGGGCACGCTCTCCTCCCGCCGTGGACGGCCGGGACCGGACCGGAGCGGCCCGGTTCCCCGCCGATATCGGACGACAACAATAGTGGAGGACGATCGTGGCAGTAAACCAGCGATTCGGGCCGACCGGACCGGACGCCGGAGTCCGGCGTACGCGAGTGCGAGGACGACGAGCTTCAACGAGGAGACAGCAGATGCGAAGCACCGCGACGACGATCGACGGCGTGCGGAGCCGTTTGCCGGGCGCCGTGGCCGGGATCCTCTCCCTCCTCCTCCTGGCCGGGTGCGGCGGGGAGCAGGGAGGCCAGGAAGAAGGCGCCGAGGAGGCCCCCTCGGCGGAGATGACCCGCGTCGAGGGCGTCGGCTTCCAGGGTCCGGAATCGGTCATCCACGATCCGAGCGCCGACGTCTACCTGGTCTCGAACATCAACGGAGGGCCGACCGACAAGGACGGCAACGGCTTCATCTCCCGGGTGAGCCCCGACGGCAGCGTCGCCGAGCTCAAGTGGATCGACGGTGCCGCCGAGGGCGTGGAGCTGGACGCACCCAAGGGCTCCGCCATCGTCGGCGACTCCCTCTACGTGGCCGACATCGACTGCGTGCGGGTCTTCGTCCTGAGCACCGGCGACCACTCCCACGACATCTGCTTCGAGGAAGCGACCTTTCTCAACGACGTGACGGCCGACGCCAACGACATCCTCTACGTCACCGACAGCGGGACCGAGGACGCCGAAGGGGCGATCTACCGCTTCAACAAGGAGGGGGGCCGGGCCCCGCTCCTGGAAGGTGAGAACCTGGGCGGCCCCAACGGGCTCGTCTTCACCCCCCGGGGCATCCTGGTCGTGACGATGGGCTCCGGCGAGATCTTCCGTGTGACCGCCGAGGGCGAGCGCACGCCCGTCGCTCCCCGGTCGGAGCGGCGCCTCGACGGGATCGTCTTCCGCTCCGACGAGAGCTTCTTCTTCTCCGACTGGGCCGACTCGGCCGTCTACAAGGTCGGCACCGACGGGAGCGTCGAGGAGCTGGTCCAGGGCGTGCCGTCTCCCGCCGACATCGGCTACGACGCCCAGCGGCACCGGCTGCTCATTCCCCTGCTCCAGGAGAACGCGGTCGTCTTCCGGGACGTCGAGCCGCCCCAGCAGACCCCGGCCGGGCAGAGCGGCGAATCCAGCGGGACCGGAGCGGGCTCCGGCGGGGAGGGGTCCGCCGGGGGCTGATACGGGCACCCCCGCGGCGGACGAGACCGGCCCGGCGGCCTCGATGGCTCGCCGGTCCGGTCTTCTCTATCTTGGCCGGCGATGTTCGACGATTCCCCGAGTGACCGGGAGCAGGGCTCGAGCCGTCCGTCCCACTGGCGTCCCCGGAGTCGGGAGGGATGGATCGCCGTGGTCCTCTTCCTGCTCCTCATGGTCCTGGCCCAGCCCCCGGTGGTGCACCGGGTGGTGAACCGGATCGAGCCGTGGGTCCTGGGCGTGCCCTTCCTGTACGCCTACCTGACCGTGGTCTACGTGGCGCTGATCGGGGTGCTGATCTGGGCGATGCGGAAGGGGTTGTAGAAGATGCCCACCTGGGTCGTCGCCACCGGCCTGATCTTCGTCTACCTCCTCGTCACCGTCGTCCTCGGGGCGGTGGCCAACCGGCGGCTCTCCGTGGACATGGAGGACTTCCTCCTCTACGGCCGGAAGGCCGGCTTCGTGGTCCTCTACCTGACGGTGGTGGCCACCTACCACTCGGC
>CAZMPV010000296.1:249-4139 GCA_964567985.1 uncultured Gemmatimonadaceae bacterium | reverse complement strand
CCGGCCATGAGGTCGCTCAGGATGTCGCCGAACATGTTCTCCATGACCAGGACGTCGAACTGGTGGGGGTCCAGGACCATGGCCATGGCAGTGGCGTCGATGATCCGGTCCTCCCACTCGATGTCCGGGTACTCCTCGGAGACCTCCTTGCCCACGTCGAGGAACAGGCCCTGGGTGTACTTGAGGATGTTCGCCTTGTGGGCGAAGGTCACCTTTTCGCGGTCGTTCTCCCGGGCGTAGTCGAAGGCGAAGCGGACGATCCGCTCGGCGCCGAAGCGGGTGATGATCATGACCGACTCGGCGGCGGCCTTCGGGTCGCCCTCCATGCCGATGTAGTGCTCCACGCCCACGTAGAGGCCCTCGGTGTTCTCGCGGATGACGACCAGGTCGACGTCCTCGTAGCGGCCGCCGGGGGGGATCGTCTTCGCCGGGCGGACGTTGGCGTAGAGGTCGAAGTGCTTGCGGATCGCCACGTTGATCGAGCGGAAGCCGCTCCCCACCGGCGTGGTGAGGGGGCCCTTGAGGACGACCCCGTTCCGGTCGATCGACTCCAGGGTGTCTTCGGGCAGAGGATCCTTGACCTCCTCCAGGGCCGACACCCCGGCCAGCTTCTCCTCGTACTCCAGATCGGCGTCGGCGGCGTCCAGGACCTCGAGGGTGGCCTCCGTCACCTCGGGGCCGATGCCGTCGCCGGGAATCACCGTGATCGTCTTCGCCATCTATCTTCGCCTTTCGTCTGAACCGTATGTCGTTGGCTTCGTGCGCCGCCGGCACCCGTCGTCCACCGCGGGACGTCGGCCTCCGGCGTGCTTCAGCTGGTCTGGAAGTCCGGGTTGTACTCGAAGTCCGTGTGCTCCTCGCCCCAGCGGACGAGGTCGTCCAGGAGGCCCGGCCGGTCGGTGCCGAACTTCCGGGCCTTGCCCGAGATGTTCAGCGCCCGCTGCCAGGTGAGCTGGTTCAGGGCGTTCCGGTGCAGGTACGCCCGGGACACCCACTCTCCCTGCTCCGTCTCCGTGATCACCCGGACCGCGGTCAGGCCCCCGTGCTCCTCGAAGAGCTGCCGGGTCTGCTCGCTGAAGAGTAGGATGTAAGGACCGACCTTCGCCCACAACGACCCGCCCCGGCGGAGCTGGTCCCGGGGCTGGGTCGCCCGGATCTCCACCACCTGCCCCTGGACCCGGGCCTCGAGCTCCCCCCGGTAGACGTAGGTCTCCTCGACCTTCTCGGCGGTGGGCATCGTCAGATCCTCTTCCTGACACCCCGCGAGACCCAGGATGAGGACGACCAGGACGACCGCGACCGCCCGGACGCCGGGCGCCGTCCGGACGCCGCTCATCGGGGGCTCAGCCTCCGGGCGAGGGCGTCGGCCGCGGAGGCCAGGGTCCCCGGATCGTCGGCCGGGCCCGAGGCTCCCTCGACGATGCCGAACCAGTAGACCCAGCCGTTCCGGACGTTGATCAGAGCGGCGGCGATCTCGATGGCGGGCGACGCCTCTCCGGCCTCGGGGCGGAAGCGGATCCGGATGGGCAGCAGCGCCACGTCGGCGCCCG
The DNA here is from genome assembly GCA_964567985.1 of uncultured Gemmatimonadaceae bacterium. GTDB lineage: Bacteria > Gemmatimonadota > Gemmatimonadetes > Longimicrobiales > Gaopeijiaceae > CAZMPV01. The sequence continues at coordinate 2,589 of CAZMPV010000296.1, read as the reverse complement.
TAATGGCACCCAGGCGCCGGAGGTGGCCGTAGAGGGGATCCCCGACCCGCTCGACCTCGACGCGAAGGAACGCGCCCACGGGCAGGTTCTCCACGGGCAGCTCCACGCCCGGGCTCCGGGCCGCCGTCCGCCGGAGCTGGTCCGGGAGGATCCAGCGGACCTCGGACCCCCGCTGCTCCAGGGCGTAGACGACCTCGGCCTCGGGACGCATCGAGGAGGGCACGCCCCGGACCTCCTGGACGGGGAGCACCATGACCTGCACGCCCCCGAGCCCCGGGACCCGGCCGAAGGAGAGGCCGGCCTCGGGGGTGATCCCTTCGCTTCCGCCCTGCTGGCCCTGTCCACCGCCGCAGCCGAGGGCCAGGAGGGATGCCAGACAGACGAAGGCGTGAGGGGCGAGCCGGATGTGCTGTAGGGGAGACGTCACTGGAGCGGAATCGAGAGGAGTCCTCGCCGGGGGACCTCCGAGCACCTCGGAGCCCGGCCCCGCGGCCGGCGCCCTGCCTATACGCCCGGGGAGGGGAGGGCGTTCCCGGGCGCGCCGGGCAGGGGCGCCGGAACGGTCGGTCGGACTCCTACTCTTCCTCTCGCCGCTCCAGGTCGAGCGCGGCGGAGTTGATGCAGTAGCGGAGGCCGGTGGGCTCGGGCCCGTCGGGGAAGACGTGGCCCAGGTGGGCGTCGCAGCGGGCGCAGACGACCTCCGTGCGCTTCATGAAGAGCTTCCGGTCCTCCCGCTCCTCGACGTTGGCCTCGTCCACCACGTCCCAGAACGACGGCCAGCCGGTCCCTGACTCGAACTTGGTCCCGGCGTCGAAGAGAGGGGCGCCGCAGCAGACGCAGCGGTAGACGCCGGGCGCCTTCTCGTCCCAGTACTCGCCGCTGAAGGCCCGCTCGGTCCCGCCCTTCCGGGTCACCCGGTACTGCTCGGGGGTGAGCTCGTCCTTCCACTCCTGGTCGGGCCTTTCGGTCTTTTCGGGCATGGCTCAGGGCTTGAATACGCGGGTCTCGGGCCGAAACGCTACCCACGCGAACCAGAAGTGGTTCCCGTGGGCCACGGCTTCGAGCTCGGAGCCCTCCAGCTCCCCCGCGACCGCCTCGCCCGTGATCGTCCACACGCTCCCGGTCTCGGTGTCCCGGAAGCGGCCGTCGCCCTCGGGCTCGAAGCGGAGCGTGCGGCCGTCGACGGCGGGCTGGAAGACGTTGGTCGAGCCCACGTCCCGGCCCTCGGGGATGCTCTGTGTGTCCAGCGCGCTGGCGGTGCCGGGGGCCCAGAAGACGACGACCTCCCGGTCGCCGACCTCGACCCGGACCGTCTTCTCCTCCTCCAGCGCCGAGTAGGGCACGGCCACGGACTCGTCTCCGAAGTGGAGCGCCACCACCCGCTCCATGGCGGGCAGCCGGTCGTCGGGCTCGCCGGAGAAGAAGCGGGCGATGGGCCCCTGGCGCCGGTCGTAGCCGGTGTAGGGGTTCCGGCCGTAGGGCCGGTCGTAGCCGGTGTCCCGGGAGAGGACCCGGGCGTCGGGATGGCGCTCCTTGACCGTTTCCCAGCTCAGGACCGGCGAGGGCACGAAGGTGAGCTCACGGCCGGCGTAGCGGCCCACGATGGCCTCGCCGGTGGCCTGCTGCCACCAGGTCTCGGTCTGGCGGTCGTACATGACCAGGTCGGACTTCCGGAGCCGGCCCGTGGTGCCGAAGTCCAGCACCTGCCCGTCGAAGGTCCGCTCGAAGGCCAGCGTCGTGTTGCAGAGGGGGCAGAAGGTCACCGAGACGGGATCGCCCCCGATCCGGTCGTTCACGATCTCGTGCCAGGTCAGGATCCGGAGCGGGTACGCCTTCGTCTCGCCGCCCCGGCGCACCGTGGCGATCGGCTCCGGGTCCTCGAGCCAGCCGTCGGCCTCGTCCACGGAAACGAAGGACGGATCGTCGATGGCGGGGATGCCGTCCTTGGGCGGCCCGCCGGACTTGATCTCGCTCAGGGGGACCGTGTGCTTCGAGAAGTCGGTCTCCCAGGAGTCGCCCCGGGCCACGGGGGGCGTCTCCTGGGCCCCGGCATCGTCGGACGGAGAGCCGCACGCGGCCAGGAGGATCACGGCGAGAAGGGCGGTGATACGGGACATGGACTCATCTTCGGAGCTCGATGGGCGTCGGCGATCGCTTCCATGGCCCAACTCGCCCGGAGCGGAGCGGGTTCCCTCCCCGGCATCGCCCGGGAGTCCGATCGGAAACCCTGTCGGGGGGTCGGGCGGAGGGAGCGGGCGGCCGGTGGCGCACGATCCGGCCGGCCGACAGGTTCAGGGTATGACCTCCGCGCGGGAGCGAGCCCGAGACCGCGAGGACCCC
>CAZMPV010000296.1:0-239 GCA_964567985.1 uncultured Gemmatimonadaceae bacterium | reverse complement strand
GGCCCAACTCGCCCGGAGCGGAGCGGGTTCCCGCCCCGGCATCACCCGGGAGTCCGATCGGATAGCTAGAGGAGGTATCCCCCGTCCACCGGGATCACCGCGCCGGTGATGTGGCGGGCCGCCTCGGAGCAGAGGAAGAGGACGACGTTGGCCACGTCCTGGGGGTCGCCCAGGTGACCGAGCACGGTCGCGTCCCGGACCCGGTCCAGGATCTCGGTGGAGACGTCGTCGGTGAGGCG
>CAZMPV010000295.1:0-4145 GCA_964567985.1 uncultured Gemmatimonadaceae bacterium | reverse complement strand
TGACGATCGTCCCCCGGGGCCGGGCCCTGGGGCTCACGGCGAGTCTCCCGGAAGAGGACCGGCACAACTACACCCGGGAGTGGCTCGAGGGGCAGCTCGCCATGCTCTTCGGGGGGCGGGTGGCCGAGGAGATGATCTTCGGGCCGGAGAAAGTCACCACCGGCGCCGGCAACGACATCGAGCGGGCGACCCAGATGGCCCGGCGGATGGTCACCCAGTTCGGGATGTCCGACACCATCGGCCTCATGGCCGTCGGCGACGCGGACCACGAGGTCTTCCTCGGCCGGGAGCTGAGCCAGCGCCGGGAGGTCTCGGAGCACACGGCCCAGCTCGTGGACCAGGAGGTGAAGCGGATCCTGGACGAGGCCCACCAGACCGCCCGGACAGTCCTGGAGAACAACCGTGAGCTCCTCGAGAAGCTGGCCAGCGGGCTCCTGGAGCGGGAGACGCTGGACCGGGAGGAGGTCGAGCTCCTGGCGGAGGGCGGCGAGCTGCCGCCGATGGAGGCGCCCGAGGCAGAGGGGGCGGAGGAGGAGGACGGGGCGCCCTCCGGTCCCGGGGAGAGCGAAGGGGGCCCCTCGGAGGAGGTTGCCGGCGGAGTGGCCGGCGACGACGAGGAGCCGGAGGCCGAGCCCGACACCGCCGACGACGAGGTCCGGACCCCCGCGGTCCGGCTGAACCCGGAGAACCCGGAAGCCGATCCCTCCCGCTGATGGCCCGGAGCCCTTCTTCCTCTCACACCCCCACGGGGACCGGGACGCCGCAGGCGGCCGGTCCCCGCTTTTCGTCCGGGCCCTCCGCTTCCGCCGTCTGGGAGCACCGGCGGGGAATCCTCTCCCTGGAGGCGCCCCGGATCCTCGGCGTGCTGAACCTCACGCCGGACTCCTTCTCCGACGGCGGTGAACTCGGCTCGGTGGACGAGGGCCTGGCCCGGGCCGAAGCGCTCCTGGAGGCCGGCGCGGACGTCCTGGACGTGGGTGGGGAGTCCACCCGGCCCGGGGCCCCCGAGGTGCCGGCCGCCGAGGAGGCGGAGCGGATCCTCCCCTTCGTCCGGGAGGCGGCCCGCCGCTTCGACGCGCCGATCTCGGTCGACACCCGGAAGGCCGAGGTGGCGAGGCGGGCCCTGGACGCCGGCGCCTCGATCGTCAACGACGTCTCCGGGCTCGCCCACGATCCGGAGATGGCGGAGGTGGTGGCCGCCGCAGGGGCGGGCGTCGTCGTCATGCACATGCGGGGCACTCCCGAGACGATGAGCGAGCGGACCGGCTACGACGACGTGGTCGAAGAGGTGCTCGACGAGCTGGGCCGGGGAGTGGAGCGGGCCCGGGAGGCCGGCGTTCCCGACCGTCGGATCGTGGTGGACCCGGGAATCGGCTTTGCCAAGACCCCCGCCCAGAGCCTGACGCTGATCCGGGAGACCGGTCGCTTTCTCGAGCTGGGCTTCCCGGTGCTGGTGGGGCCGAGCCGGAAGAGCTTCTTGGGGGCCGTCCTCGACCTCCCGGTCGGGGAGCGGCTCGAAGGGACGCTGGCGGCGTGCGTCCTCGCCTACGCGGGGGGAGCCCGTCTCTTCCGGGTCCATGACGTGGAGGCCGTGGGCCGTTCGCTCCGGGTGGCCCGGGCCGTGATGGAGGGGACGCCGTGACCTGGCTCGGCGATCAGCTCCGGATCCTGAGCCCGGGGTGGGGCGACATGGTGGAGATCCTCCTGGTGGCTGCGCTCTTCTACTGGCTCCTCCGGCTCCTCCAGCGGACCCGGGCCATGCAGATGCTCCTCGGGCTCCTCCTCCTGGCGGGCACCTACTTCGTGGCCCGGCTCCTGAACCTGGTCCTGATCCGCTACCTCCTGGAGACCCTCTTCCAGTACGGCGCGATCGCCGCCCTGGTGGTCTTCCAACCCGAGCTCCGGAGCGCCCTGGCGCGCCTGGGACAGAGCCGGATGATCCGGGTCTTCACGAAGCTCGAGGAGAGCAAGGTGGTGGACGAGCTCGTCGAGGCCGTGGAGCAGCTCTCCCGCTCCAAGACCGGCGCGATCATCGCCCTGGAGCAGGAGGTCGGGCTCGACGAGTACGCCCAGACCGGAAGCCGGGTGGAGGCCCCGGTCTCCGCCGAGATGCTGAGCACGATCTTCACGCCGTATTCGCCGCTCCACGACGGGGCCGTGATCGTCTCCGGCGACATGATCGAGTGCGCGGGAGCGATCCTGCCCCTGACCCAGTACCCCCTTTCGGACAAGACCCTGGGAACCCGTCACCGTGCGGCGATCGGCCTCAGCGAGGAGACCGACGCCATCGTCATCGTCGTGAGCGAGGAGACGGCCCGGATCTCAGTGGCCCATCGGGGCCGCCTGGAGAGCGACCTGGACGCCGGGCGGCTCCGGGAGATCCTCACCGGCGCGCTCCCGGAGAGAAGCGGCGCCCTGCAGGGCGTCGTCTCCGGCGGATGAAGGTCCGGTCCACAGGAGTCCGAAAGGCGACGGTTCCGGGAGCGTAGATAGCCCTGGAGGGACGGATGCCGTCGCTCGGCGGCGCACCGCCCCGGGGTGCGTTGACACCCCCGGGACGGGCTCCCTACATTGCCCGGGTTCCAGAACGGAAATATGCGCGTCGGCGGCCGGGCCGGCGTCGTCGAAAACGAGGAGCATCGTTTGCAAGCTCTCGAATACGACATCATGACCTTGTTCGCGGACGGGGGGCTGATGATGTACCCCCTCCTGCTCTTCTCCCTGGTGGGAGTCGGGGTCATCATCGCGAAGGCGTGGACCCTCTGGGTAGCCCACCGGAGCACCCAGGAGGTCCTGGAGGACGTGGAGGAGCTGGCGCGTCGGGGTGACATCGAGGGGGCCATGGAGGTCGCCGCGAACACGCCCGGTCCCGCTGCCGCGATCCTCCTCGCCGGGCTCCGGCAGATACACGAGCAGAGGATCCGCGAAGGGGCGCTGGAACAGGCGATCAGCACCACCGGGACGATCGAGCTGGGCTTCCTGGAGCGGGGCCTGGTGATCCTGGCCACGGTGGCCAACGTCGCACCCCTCACGGGCTTCCTCGGCACGGTCATCGGCATGGTGCTGGCCTTCGAGTCCATCGAGCAGGCCGGTCAGGTCGATCCGGCCCTGGTGGCGGGAGGCATCAAGGTGGCGCTCCTGACGACCGCCGCCGGCCTTCTCATCGCCGTCCCGGTGAACATCGCCTACAACTTCTTCGTGACCCGGATCGACAAGCTGATCGTGGACATGGAGCAGGGCGCCCAGCAGATCCTGAACCTGGCGTGGGACATGGACAACCAGGGCGACCTGGACATGGTCGGCAAGGACGTCCCCCTCCGCACCGGAGGGACCCCCCGGGCCGACCTTGGCGCGGCGACCCGGGCCGAAGACACCGCCGCCGCGGGGCCACCGACCGTGGACTCCGACGTCGCCGAGAAGGACCGCGCGGACCCGGGTGAATAGTGGGGAACACTCCGCCCGTCGCCCGGTAGCATCAACTTAGGAGATATCATGGCTCTACTGGACAAAGACAAAGAGAAGGTCAGCGACGAGATCTCGACCGCGGGACTCGCGGACATCGTCTTCCTCTTGCTGATCTTCTTCCTGGTGACGACGGTCTTCCCGAAGGACAGGGGCCTGGCGATCGTCCTTCCCGAGCAGAGGGAGGAGGTCGAGGTCAGCCAGAAGAACATCCTCCACCTCCTGGTACAGCCGAACGGGGTGGTGGACGTGCGGCGCGGGGAGTCGCAGCAGGTGCAGCAGATGCGCCCCGGCGACGTGGAAAACCTCTGGCGGCAGGAGGTGCAGGGGAACCCGAACCTCATCGCAGCCGTGAAGACGCATCCGCAGGCACCGTACCGCCACATGGCAGACGTGCTCGACGCGCTTCAGGCCGCCGGCGCCGAGAGAATCTCCCTCCAGATCCTGGAAGAGTAGACGAATGGGCTTGAAGGGCGGAGGATTCGAACGGAAGTCGCAGACGTCCGAGGAGATCTCCACCGCGGGACTCGCGGACATCGTCTTCCTGCTCTTGATCTTCTTCATGATCTCCACGGTCTTCCGGACCGACAAGGAGCGACCCATCGACTGGGTGGCGGCCGAGGCCGCGGAGAAGATCGACGAGAAGAAGAAGAACATCCTGAACATCTGGGTGGAGCAGGACG
>CAZMPV010000294.1:0-4177 GCA_964567985.1 uncultured Gemmatimonadaceae bacterium | reverse complement strand
ACCCCGGTCCACCTTCGCTTCCGGCCCGAAAGGGTCTTTGAATTTCCTATCCCTTATCTGGGACGGCTCCGGGACGGCGCGTCGGGCGGCGGGTCGCCGGCCGGCGGAGACGGGCGGGGCGGGAAGGGGAACGAAGGGCTCGATCGCGTCGACGCCGTCCTCCGCCTTCAGCGGATCCCCCTGCTGGAGGAGCTCGGTCCTTCCAGGCTGGCCATGGTGGCGGGCGTGGCCGAGGAGGTCGACGTGGAGGCGGACACGGAGCTGGGCGATCCCGGAGCGGAGGGGGGGTCGATGTACGTCGTCCTGCGAGGAGCCGTGGAGATCCGCTCCGGCGGAGAGCGTCGGGAAGTCGGCGACGGCGGGCACTTCGGAAGCTGGGCGCTCGTGGGCTCGGAGGGCGAAGGGGGGAGCGCCCGGGCCCTCACCGACGTCCGCATCCTCCGGGTCCGGGGCGCCGACTTCCGGCGGCTACTGGTGGCGCACTCGGAGCTGAGGCCGGGGGTGCTCCGCACGGTCGCCCGGAGGGTGCGGGAGCTGTCGGGGTGAGGCGTGTCCCCTTCATATCCCCTTCGGGGCGGCTCGACCCTGCGCCGCTCCTCTTCGATCCGCTCCCAGGGGAGCACGCGGCGTGGGCGCATGAATCGCGCTGGCGATGACGGCTGGGAAGGTCGTGACGGGAACCGGGCACCGCCGAGCGGCGATCTTCAGCCGCCCGGCGGCCCGTCGTGAGTCACTCCGGGAGCGCCGCCGTCTCGCCTCGCTCGGCGAGATAGCGCTCGAAGCCCCCGTCCAGCTCGAGGCGACGGTGCGTGAACTTCCACCCGTCGGGCGTCCGGATCGCCCGGCTGCGGTCGTAGCGTCCGGTGGCGACGACGTGGGGCGCCTCCGCCACCTCCAGGACCACCAGGTCCGAGGTGACGAGCGCGTCGTCGTCCTCCTCCTCGATGGCGACGTTGAGTGACAGGTGGCGCTTTCCCATGGCCCCGGTCTCAACGTGCTGGGCCTCGAAGGCCCGCATCTCTTCCCGGGTCCGAAACGTCCCGAAGGGGCTCTCGAAGAGCACCTCCTCCGCCCAGCAGGCCATGTATCCGTCCACGTCCTTGTCGTCGGTGCTCAGGTTGTAGCGAGCCACGAGATCGAGAATTTCGAGTCGGTCCAGTGCCGTGAGTGACATCGTTCCTCCCATCGTTGAAGTGTTCAATTCGCCCGGCCGGAGCGGCCGAGGAGTCGGACCACGGAGTGGCGCCGGCCGTAGCCGACGACCAGCGCCAGGAGCAGGAACGGCAGCGGCTTGAGGACGCTCCCGTCCGGGAGCACGAACAGCTCCGTCAGAATCGCCCCCGAGAGGACGCCGGCCAGCACGAGCGCCGCCACGCCGGCGACGGAGGGGACGAGGAGCAGGACGCCCCCGCCGACCTCCAGCGCTCCCGTCGCGACGCGGAACCATTGGCCGACGCCGACGGCGTCGAAGAGCGCCACCATCTCGGCGGCGCCGCTCAGCTTCGCGATCCCCGCGCCGACCATGGCCGCGGCCAGGAGCGCCTGCACGACCCAGAGCGCGATCCTCCGGAGACGCCCACCCGGCCCTCGAACTCGTTCGACCGTGTGGGCCGCCCCCTCCCCCGTCGCCTCCCGTCTCATCGGATGCCGTACCCGTCCGGGGTGGTGTCGATCGCCTTGCCCACCGTCGCGCCGGCCAGACGCCGGGCCACGACGGGCATGAGCCGCTCCCCGGCGGGCGAGTTCCAGTCACCCACGAGGTCCGTGGCGAGCGTCACCCACGTCAGCGGTACCGCGCCCGCCTGCACGAGCCGGGTGAAGGCGGCTTCGTAGGCTCTCGGATTGTTCGTGGGCGAGACATCGGTCAGGACGTAGACCCTGTAGCCGTTCCGGAGCAGGTCCAGCGACGTGTGCAGGAGGGTGAGGGAGAGCAGCGAGATTCGTGACACGGGCGCCTTTCCTGGAGAGGGTTGGACGGATACAATACTTGTGTACGCAAACAATTTACTTGAGTACGCAATTAAATGTCAAGAGACGAGGACGGACTGGAGCGCCTGGGTCGCACGGAGGGAGCGGCCTGGGGAGGATTGCTGCGGACCCACGCGCGTCTCACGGAGCGGCTGGATGCGGAGCTCCGCGATCGCCACGGCCTGCAGCTGACCTGGTACGACGCGCTCCGGCAGCTCCGGAACAGCCCCGCCGGTCGGCTCCGGATGACCGACCTCGCCGAACGGGTTCTGCTGACCCGGAGCGGGCTGACCCGGTTGGTGAACCGGCTGGAGGACGAGGGCCTCGTGGAGCGGGTGCCGGATCCGGAGGACGGTCGCGCGACCCTCGCCGGCCTGACGCCCGACGGCCGCCGCCGACTGGCGGACGCCCACCGGACCCACGTCGAGGGGATTCGCCGCCATTTCGTGGGACCGCTGAAGCGGGAGCACCTCGAGGCGCTCGCGGACGCCTGGCGGCGCCTCTCGTCTTCGCCTGCGGACGCGGCGGCCCCTCCGGAGAATACGGCACTGTGACGGTGCCGGCGCACATGGTTCTCCGCGCGCTCAATCTTCGGGGGAGAGGCGGACGACAGCCCAGAGGCCACGGACCTCTCTCGAGACGCTGCTCGATGAAGTCGAAGGCGATTTCGAGCGCCTGGTGCCGTGGAAAACTGGGGTCGTCGTCAGACCGCGTGTGCGGACATGCAGCGGGACGTCCCACCAGTGATCCGCCAGCGGTGCCTGCATTAGACGGACCTTCCCCACCCTACGACCTGGGTCCAGGCTCGAGGAGCCGTGTGGGCCACGGGCTCAACGTCTGAACTTCAGGATCCACGTCCGCAACTCTTCCAGATAATCGACCAGGAATTGCCGCGTCCCCTCGTCCGTCAGCGATCCTTCGTCGTCGAACTTCTGATGCGCCCGGGCCACGAGAATCTCGGGCTGGAGCATCGCCGGCGAGTTCGTGAAGACCATGGACTGCCGCAGCATCGACTGCGAGCGTGCGGTTCCCGTCATTCCCGGCGTCGCCCCCATGATTCCCACCGGCGTGCCGTTCAGCACCGAGTCCCGAGGGGGGCGGGAGGCCCAGTCCACCAGATTCTTCATCACCCCGGGCACACCGTGGTTGTACTCGGGGGTGACCAGGAGAAGGCCATCGGCCGAACGAATCGCTTCCTTCAGGGCGGAAACGGCCTCCGGATCACCCTCGTCCTCCACGTCCTGGTTGAACAGTGGAATGTCCCCGACCCGATCGAAGATCCGGATGTCCATGGACTCCGGCGCCAGGTTCCGGACGGCGCGAAGAAGGGCCCTGTTGTAGGAGCCTGTCCGGAGGCTGCCCGCGACCCCGCAGATCGTGATCGACTCAGTCATCGGTTTTCTCCTGTGAAACGGTGAGCGGTTGACCCCTTCCGCCAACTCGGTCCTTCGCCCAGGCGAAGGGGGGGATGAGGGGATCGAGAAGGACCCCGAAGGCACCGATTGCGAGAAGCGCGGTCGCCACGGTCTCGACTCCGCCGCCGACGGCTACCAGGGCGACGGGTGATACGGCTCCGAGAATTCTGGCTCCGGCCATCCATCGCGTCCACCGGGTCGGCTCGCCTCCGACCCAGTGCATGACCATCAACGACAGGTAGACGCCGGCAAACGCGCCGGCGGCGAGCCAGAGGACGAACGGCGGTGTCGGTCCTCCGCCGGCGTGTCGGATCATCTCCTCCACGGAGACGCCGAGGCCCGCCAGGCCAAGCTGGAGGGGAAGGTGGGAGTAGAGCCACGTCTGATAGCGGACCGTGTCCCCGTGGCGTGCGAGCCTCTCGACGGCCCCGCCCCCCAGGCAGTCGAAGTAGATCCACCAGACGGCGAACGCCACGCCGAGCCCGGTGAAGCCGACGGCCAGCACCGAGGGCGTCCACGACTCACCGACGATCCCGTTCACGACCCCCACGACGCTTTCCCCCAGCACGACGATGGTGAAGAGGCCGAAGCGCTCCGTGAGGTGCTCGGCATGAGGGGCGTGCTCGACGTGCAGCCTTCCGGCGAACAAGGGCGTTCCGACGTCGACGGCCAACCCCAGGCCCCAGAGGACGAAGCGCCAGGGTGGCGGGACCCACACCGAAGCCAGCCAGAGGAACGCCGTGCGACCTCACGCCCGAACACTGGCATGACCTCCAGGGCACCGTCCAGCGGCG
>CAZMPV010000293.1:0-4196 GCA_964567985.1 uncultured Gemmatimonadaceae bacterium | reverse complement strand
ACGACGTAGTCCATGTCGCGGCCCCGGTGCACGATGACGAAGCCGAGGCCGGGTCTGCCCAGCTCTAAACGGGCCTCGGGAAGCGCCTCGAGAGCGAGGGCGAGCCCCTCCCGGTAGGCGTCCAGGTCGATCGGCTCGTCCCCGAGTCGGACGGAGTAGACCTTCAGGCGGTGACCGGCGTGCTCCAGCGTGCCGTGGCTCGCCGTCGGACGGGGGGAGTAGGGCGCGTAGGACTCCGTCCGTCGTCTCCTCATCCATCGACCTCCCCGGGCTCGAGAGACATCGGCCGCGCAGATCACCCGGGTCGTCCTCGCACCGACGCCGGCATCCGCGCATCTCGTCCCCGGGATGATGAAAAGTAATTTTCTGCAAGTCAACGAAGTGTTCGATCCGGCCCTGGCACGCGACCTGCATTTCATCAGCTCCGGCGATTCCGGCCCGGTCCGCCGTGGCCACGGTCGGCGCCCGAAACCACAGACGATCCTCTTCACGGAGTCCAGCGACCATGAGACACGCAGCCGGAACGACGATACGAGCGCTTCTCCCCTTCCTGGCCCTCGCCGCCGTCGCGTGCGGCGACGACGGCATCGGGCCGGACGCCGGCGAGGTGCAGATGGTGGTCCGGGACGACCCCGGGAGCCGACAGGCGTCTGTCGTCCACGCCGCGCTGATGCGGGCGGTGGAGGCGGATCCCAGCCTGGTCGAGGGAGGTCGAGCGGCCGTCGAGCGGGTCCGGTCGGCAGGAACGACGACCGGGGCCGCCCTGGCCAGCTCGTACGACGGGACGATCGTGGCCGAGGCGAACGGCTACGTCTCCAGCGACGCCGAGACGTGGGTGGAGATCGCATCACCGAGCAGCGCGAGCGTCGACCTACAGTCGACCGGTGAGACGACCGTCCACTCCTCGAGCACCGTCCAGGGCGGGAGCTACACGTACGTCCGACTGGTCCTGCGGAACGCCCGGGCCACCCTCCGGGCCGGCAGCGTGGTCGGCGGGCTCACGCTGAGCGCCGACGTGGTGCTCACGCTGGGCGGGTCCGACGGCGAAGTCGTGATCGAGAAGCAGGTCTCCAGCTTCCAGGTCCGGAGCGACACCCGGACCACGATCACCTGGGAGATGAACTCCGAGGACTGGTCCACAGAGGAGAACGCCGAGGACGAGGAGGTCCAGGACGAGGAGGTCCAGCAGTCCGCCGAGGCCGACGCGAAGAGCGAGTCGTCGAGCCGCACGGCGTGACCGGGCTCACCGGGCGGGCGCCTCCCATCGCGACGAGGCGTCCGTCCGGCGCCATCGGGTCGGAACGCAGCCCCGGGTGTCCGTACAATTTCTACAATTACGTCGAGAGCGCCCGGATGCGCTCGTCGCTCTCCTCGTCGGCGGGGAAGAAGGTCTCGATGCGGAGTTCCTGGAGGAGGGCGTCCTGGGGCGTGCCGAGGGTCGTGAGGGTGGTGAAGAGTCGAAGGAGCTGACCCGCCACCTCGAGCTCGATGGGGATCAGGACCGGCAGCATCCCCGACTCCGGCGGCTCGGGCTCGGCCAGGGGCGGCGCCATGCCCTCGAGGCGCTTCAGGAGCCGACGGTAGCCGGTGCGCATCGGATTCTCCTCCGCCTGTCGGGCGAGTCGGGCCAGGAGCACCCGGGCCACCTCCGACCAGTTGCGGATGGCCCGGCAGAGCCCCCGGGGGTGGAAGGTCTGGACCAGGAGGTTCTCCTCGTCCCGGACCTCGGCGGGGGCGTCCGCGAGCAGGCCCTCCATGAGGGCCCGGTGGCTCCGGTTCGCCATGCGAACGTTCCACTCGGTGTCCACCGCCACGGCGCTGTACGGCTCGTGGCTGCGGAGGATGAACTCGAGCACCTCCCGGACCTGCTCGAGGGCGTCGTCGTCCAGGGCCGAGTCCCGGTAGATCCGGGCATAGCCCGCGGCCTCCAACAGCGCGTTCCGCTCCCGGAAGGGCACGTCCAGGACCTCGGCGACGTCCAGGAGCACCTCCCGGCCGGGCCGGGAGCGGCCGGTCTCGACGAAGCTCATGTGCCGGGGCGAGATTCCGGCCCGGTGGGCGAGCTCCATCTGGCTCATTCCCCGGGCGGACCTCCACCGCCGGAGCAGGTCTCCGACCTCCGGTCGCCCTCCAACGTCCGTGCCCTCTCCCACGGTGCGCCTCCCGTTCCGGATTCTCCCTCCCTCCCGGACTTCAAGATGGGCGGGCGAGCCCGGCAGGACCATTACCTCTCGGGTAATTGATCCCATTCCCCGCCCGGAGCGAGATTCTCCCCGTCGTCCATCCGATTCACTCCGTCGCACGGGAGCCAAGCATGAGCACAGAGACCTCCGTCCCCGGGGCCTTCCGGACCGCCGTCCGGGCCAACGCCGCCTTCTGCGGGCTCTCGGGGCTCGCCATCGCCCTTCTCGCCTCGCGCCTCCCGGCCCTCCTCGGCGCCGGAGACCCCACGTTCTACTTGTGGCTCGGCGTCTTCCTGGTCGTCTACGGCGTCCATCTGGGTCTCACCGCCCGCCGGGAGCGGATTCGCCGCGTCGAGGGGCTCCTGATCGTCGGCGGCGACGTCGCCTGGGTCGTCGGAAGCGTGGTCGCGGTCGCGGTGGGCGTCCTGACGCCGTCGGGGATCGGACTGGTCCTGGCCGTGGCCGCCGTGGTGGGCGCCTTCGCCCTCTGGCAGTGGCGGGCGCTGGCTCGGGAGAGATAGCGGGTGGGTGCTGGCCGGGGCGGGGTGACGTCCGGTAGCTTCCCCGGCGTGATCTTCGACGCCTCCCTCTCCGAGCCGGAGCTGACGCCGGTCGTGGCCGCCGTGGTGCGCCGGGACACCTCCTATCTGGTGGCGCTCCGCCCCGACGCCAAGCGCCACGGGGGGCTGTGGGAGTTTCCCGGCGGCAAGGTCCGGGACGGGGAAAGCACGAAGGACGCGCTCCAGCGCGAGCTGGGCGAGGAGCTCGGCATCGCCGTCACCGGGACCGGCGCCCTCCTCTTCCAGGCCCGGGATCCCGGATCTCCCTACCTCGTCCGCTTCTTCGAGACGACGATCGAGGGCGAGCCCCGTGCGCTGGAGCACACCGAGGTCCGCTGGGCGTCCCGACCCGAGCTCGCCGACCTGTCGCTGGCCCCGGCGGACGCCCGCTTCGTGGACGAGGTCGTGCTGGGGATCGGCTAGGAGTCCGATGGGGCTCACGGGGTCCCCACGGTGGCGAGAACCGCCGCTTCACCGAATACTGAGGAACCGGACTTCGAGCCGCACCCGATCCCCGTCCGCCCGTCACAGGACACCTCCAGATGCGCACGCTCCCGATCCTTCTCGCCGCCGCCCTCGTCCTGCCCCTCCCGCTCCGGGCCCAGGCCCCCCTGACCGCGGACGGGAAGGTCCGGGTCGGGGTGGTGAAGAATCCGTACCACGGGGGCCGCAACGTCCCCGAGCTCAGCCTGAGCCCGGACTACATCCACGCCGCCGGCCTCGAGCGGCTCCTGGAGCGGTGGGACGCCCTCCTGACCGAGCCCGTGGACCGGGTCGCGCTCACGCCGGAGCAGCGCGACGACTACGGCGAGTGGCATCGCCTGGGGATGGCCAACGGCCACCTGGCCGACATCGTGGCCGAATACGTCCGGGAGAACCGGCTCACCATCGGGCTGGAGGCGAACTGCAACTCGGTCATCGGGGTGCTGGGCGGGCTCCAGTCCTCGGGCCCGGGCGGCGCGAAGCGGAGCGTCGGCCTCGTCTTCATCGACGCCCACGGCGACTTCAACACGCCCGAGACGACGCTCTCGGGGATGCTGGGCGGGATGCCGGTGGCGGTTTCGGCCGGACACGCCCTGGAGCGGCTCCGCCTCGAGTCGGGCCTGGAGGAGCCGATCCCCGTCGACCACATCGTCTGGGGCGGCGTCCGGGACCTGGACCCGCTGGAGGCCGACCGCTTCGAGGAGTACGGCGTGCGGCAGCTCTCGGTCGACGACATCCGCAGCGTCTCGGAGAGCCTGCACCGACAGATGCGCCGTCTCTCCGAGGCCACCGACGTCATCTACGTCCACATCGACATGGACGTCCTGGACCCCGACGAGGTGCCGGGCCACGACCTGAACGTCCCCGACGGTCCCTCGAGCCGGGCGCTCGCCGACGCCCTCGCCGCCATGTTCCGCTATCCGAAGGTGGCGGCGCTGGGCATCGCCTCGACGCCGGCCGGGAGCGACGA
>CAZMPV010000292.1:0-4207 GCA_964567985.1 uncultured Gemmatimonadaceae bacterium | reverse complement strand
CGGCGGGCCGGCCGATGATCGAGAGGAGCAGCCTCGATATCCGGTCCGGCGCCCGGGCCTCGACGGCGGCTTCCCGGGCCCGCTCCAGGAGGTGGCCGTACTCCACCCCCGAGGGGCAGACCGGCTCGCAGGCCCGGCACCCCAGGCAGCGGTCGATGTGCTCCTGGAAGGCGTCGGCGCCCGGGTCCAGGCGGCCCTCGACCACCGCCCGCATGAGGTATAAGCGGCCCCGGGGGGAGTCGGCCTCGTCGCCGAGCCGGGTGTAGGTCGGGCACGCCGGCAGACAGAAGCCGCAGTGGACGCAGTTGAGGAGCTTGTCCTCTTCCTTCCGGAGGGCCTCGGCGAGGGTCACGGACGCCCCCTCACGAAAGTCCACAGGCCCTTCAGGAGGCCCCGGACGCCCCCGAGACGTCGGTACTCGGCCAGGGCCCGGACCATCCGCAGGCTCCCGGGATCGTAGGGGAACCACCAGGGGTCGCGACTCCAGCCGAGGCGGTCCACGAGGATCGTCCGGGTCTTCGTCATCTCCCTGAGCCCCTCCGGACCCCGGGTGCGTCCGAAGCCGCTCTCCCCCACCCCTCCCATGGGCAGGGCAGGGGCGCCGTAGTGGCTCAGCGTGTCGTTGACCGAAACGCCCCCGGCCCGCAGGCGCCGGGCCACCCGGAGGCCCCGGTCCCGGTCCCCGGTCCAGACCGAGGCGAAGAGCCCGAAGCCCGCGGCGTTCGCCCGCTCCACGGCCTCGTCCTCGTCCCGGACCCGGACCACCGGGAGGACGGGTCCGAAGGTCTCCTCCCGCATGATCCGCATGCTCTCGTCCACGTCCAGGAGCACCGTGGGCTGGTAGACGTTCGAGGCGGGGTCGGTCCGGTCTCCGCCCACCGCCGCCCGGGCGCCCCGCTCCAGGGCGTCGGCCACGTGCTCCTCCACGATGCGGAGCTGCTCCGGGACCACCATGGGGCCGACGTCGCCGTCCCCGGCGGTGCCGGCCCGGAGCTCCCGGACCTCCCGGACCAGGCGCTCCACGAAGGAGTCGTAGACCGCGTCCACCACGAAGACCCGCTCGGTGGAGATACAGGTCTGGCCCGCGTTGTAGAGGCCGCCGAAGGCCACACCCCGTGCGGCCCGCTCCAGGTCGGCGTCCTCCAGGACCAGGGCAGGGTCCTTGCCGCCCAGCTCGAGGGTCACCGGCGTCAGGTGCTCGGCGGCCCCGGCCATCACTTTCCGGCCCGTGGAGGCGCTCCCGGTGAAGACGAGGTGATCGACCCCCGACTCCACCAGGGCCCGTCCGGTCTCCCCCGCCCCGGTGATCACCTGGACGAGGCCGTCGGGGAGGCCCGCCTCCCGGACCAGGTCCTCGATCTGGAGGGCCGTGAAGGGCGTGAACTCCGACGGCTTGACCACGGCTCCGTTGCCGGCCACCAGGGCCGTGACGACCGGGTCCATGGTGAGGATGAACGGGTAGTTCCAGGGCGAGATCACTCCCACCACCCCCCGGGGCTCCCGCTCGACCACGGCCCGCTTCCCGACGAGCCCGAGCCAGCCGGTGGAGCGGCGCTCGGATTCGAGCACCCGGAGCGCGTTCTTCCGGTAATAGCGGAGCAGGTCCAGGACGACGACGACCTCGGAGAGGGCCTCCCCCTCGGGCTTTCCGGTCTCTTCGACGATGGTGGCCGCGATCCCGTCCATCCGCTCGCCCACCACCCGGTGGAGCGCTTCCAGGCGCCGAAGGCGGTCCGGCGCGCTCAGGCTGGCCCAGCCGGCCTGGACGGCACGGCAGCGGTCCACCCGCTCCACGACCTCCTCGGGCCCGACGACCGGGACTTCGCCCACGATGCCCCCGTCGCTGGGCCGACGGACCTCGAGCGTGGCGCCGCTCTGCTTTCGGAAACGCTCCCGGCCGGGCCGTGGGACGGCGCTCACGGGACCCTCCTCCCCGGCGCCAGGATGCCCGCCGGATCGAAGGCGTCCTTCAGCCCGTCCATGAGCCGCGCAACGGGACCGGAGGGGCTCCGGGCCAGCTCCTCCAGGAGGTCGTCCGGTCCCGCCACGGCGGCCAGGCTCCCGCCCCGCTCCTCGACGCGCTCCCGGAGGCGGGAGAGGCGGTCGATCCACCCCTCCGGTGCCTCTCCGGCTCGCAGCCCCCCGAGTGCGATCCGGGCCACGCCCCGGGTCACGTGGATCCGGCAGGATGCGGAGCCTTCCTCCGCTTCGACGGCCCGGGCCAGCTCGTCGGCCAACCCCACCAGGTCGCCGAGCCGGTCCGGCAGGAGCGTCAGGCGGAGCTGCAACGCCGGGCCGGCTCCGCCCCCAGGCCCTCCGAGGCCCTCCTCCTCGCTCCGGCGCCGGTGCCAGGTCCGGGAGGCCTCGCCGCTCAGCGTCTCGTCGGGGTCGCGGCCGGAGGCCTCCAGGAAGATCCGCGCCTGCTCCTCGACGCTCTCCCGGGAGCCCAGTGCCCGGAGCGCCAGGGTGGCGCCTCCGTCGACGCCCGCTCCGGGCCCCGGCGCCAGGAGCTCCAGGGCTCCGGGAAGCACCGCGGCCGTGGCCAGGGCCCGGGCCGGGGGCACCAGGGCCGACGCCTCGGGCCCCCGCCAGAGGAGCGTTCGCTCCACCTCCGGCACGGGAAAGAGGCGGACGGTGGCCCCGACCACGACCCCCAGCGCCCCCCAGCTCCCCGCCGCCAGACGCACCAGGTCGTAGCCGGCCACGTTCTTCACCACCCGCCCCCCGGGTCGGACGATGCGGCCGTCGCCGGTGACCAGCGTGAGCCCCAGGAGCTGGTCCCGGGGCCTGCCGAAGGAGGCGCTCAGCGGACCCTGGATCCCGGTGGCCACCATCGCTCCGAGGGTCGCCTCCGGCCAGCCCGGAGGGTCCTGTGGAAACCACTGGCCGTTCTCCCGGGCGGCCCGGTCGAGGGCGCCGAGGCCGAGGCCGGCTCCGGCGGTCAGGGTGAGGTCGCCCGGGACGTACTCCTCGATGCCGTCCATGCGCCGGGTCGAGAGGACGATCCGGCCCGCCCGGGGCGGACCGCCCCCGCCGAGCCATCCGCCGGCCCCGGCGGGGACGACCGCGACGCCCTCCTCCGACGCCGTCGCCAGGATCGCCGCGGTCTCTTCCGGGCTCTCCGGGAAGACCACCGCCTCCGGGACCCGGCCGCCGACGGCCCAGGCTTCCCGCTCCACGCCGCCGAGGACCCGGTCGGGGGAGCCGGCGGCGGCGGCCACCAGCTCAACGACGCTCCGGGTGGTCGTCACGCTGCCTCCCGGCCCGATCGGATCCGATCCAGCACCGTCACCCCGCCCCTCCCGCCGCCCCGGCCACGGCCGCATCCGCAGGACGATCCCTCCCGAGAACCTCGTCGGGAAGCACCTTTCCGGGGTTGCAGAGACCCGTGGGGTCGAAGACGCGGCGCACGGAATCCATCGCCCCGAGGGTCTCGGGGGAGTGGATCAGCGACATGTACGCCCGCTTGTCGATCCCGTCCCCGTGCTCTCCGGTGATCGTGCCGCCGGCGTCCACGCAGACCTGCATGATCTTCTTCGACGCTTCCTCGACCCGGGCCAGCTCTTCCTCGTCCCGGCGGTCGAAGAGGATGTTCGGGTGCAGGTTGCCGTCGCCGGCGTGGAAGACGTTGGCCACGTTGAGCTCGTACTCCCGCCCGATCTCGGCGATGCGCCGGAGCACCTCCGGGAGCCGGGTCCGGGGCACCGTG
The DNA here is from genome assembly GCA_964567985.1 of uncultured Gemmatimonadaceae bacterium. Classification (GTDB taxonomy): domain Bacteria; phylum Gemmatimonadota; class Gemmatimonadetes; order Longimicrobiales; family Gaopeijiaceae; genus CAZMPV01. The sequence continues at coordinate 498 of CAZMPV010000292.1, read as the reverse complement.
GCGTCCTGGACCAGGAGGTCGGGGGCGATCCGGCCCATGGCCCCGAAGGCCTTCTTCCGGCCCTTCCAGAGGGCCTCACGGTCCTCGGGCGAGGCGGCCCTCCGCACATCCCGGACGCCGGCGTCCCGGCAGCAGGCGATCGCCTCCTCGATCTCGGCGTCGAGACCGGCCTCGATCCCGTCGAACTCCACCACCAGGGCGGCGCCCGCGTCTGTAGGGTAGCCGGCGGCGAAGACGCTCTCCTCCACGGCCCGGATCGTCTCTCCGTCGATGATCTCCAGGGCCGCCGGCAGCAGCCCCCGACCCATGATGTCGCTCACCGCCCGGCCGGCGTCCTCCAGGGTCTCGAAGATCGCCAGCATGGTCCGCACCCCCCGGGGGAGGGGGAGGAGGTCGACCTCGATCTCGGTGGCGATGCCGAAGCAGCCCTCGGAGCCCACGAAGACGCCCACCAGGTCGAATGTCGGCGCCTCCCGGCCCTGGCCGCCCAGCTCCGCC
>CAZMPV010000291.1:0-4209 GCA_964567985.1 uncultured Gemmatimonadaceae bacterium | reverse complement strand
CCGTGCGGATCGGGATGTTCTGCAGATTCGGGTCGCTGGACGAGAGTCTGCCCGTGGCGGCCACGGTCTGGTTGAAGGAGGTGTGGATCCGCCCGGTCTCCGGGTTCACCAGCTTGGGGAAGGCGTCGACGTACGTGGAGCGGAGCTTCTCGAGCTGGCGGTACTCCAGGATGAGCTCGGGGATCTCGTACTCCCGGCTCGCCAGCTCCTCGAGGACGGAGGCGTCGGTGGAGGGGCCGGTCTTGGTCCGCTTGATCACCGGCATCTCCATCTTCTCGAAGAGGATCTCCCGGAGCTGGACCGTGGAGTTCAGGTTGAACTCCTCGCCGGCGAGCTCGAAGATCGCCTCCTCGATGGACTCCAGCTCGCCGGCGAGGCGCTCGCTCATCCCGGCGAAGAAGTCCGTGTCGATGCGGATCCCGTGCTGCTCCATCCGGGCCAGCACGGGCACCAGGGGCATCTCCAGGCGGTGGAAGAGCTCCTCCAGGGCGTGCTCCTCCAGGTCGGGCTCGAAGATCTCCTTCAGCCGGAGCGCGATGTCGGCGTCCTCGCAGGCGTAGTCGGTCGCCGTCTCCAGCGGCACCCGGGCGAAGGAGACCTGGCCCTGGCCCGTCCCGGTCACGTCCTCGTAGGAGGCGGTGTCGTAGGCGAGGAAGTCCGTGGCGAGGACGTCCAGGGAGTGCTGCCGGCGTCCCGGATCCAGGACGTACGACGCCACCATGGTGTCGAACCAGACCCCCTCCAGGGCGACCCCGGCCCTCCGGAGAACGGTGATGTCGTATTTGAGGTTCTGGCCGACCTTCCGGACCTCCGGGTCGGCGAGCATCTCCCCCAGGGGCGCCATCGCCTCGGAGTCCACCGGCGGCAGGTTCTCGATCTCGTCCCGGCCCACGCCGCCCAGGTCCAGCTCGCCGGGTGGCAGGTGCCCGAAGGGCAGGTAGAAGGCCTCGCCGGTCCGGTAGCAGAGGGAGACGCCGACCAGATCGGCCTCCATGGGCTCCAGGCTCGTCGTCTCCGTGTCTACCGAAACGGTCCCGGCTTCCCGGATCCGCTCCACGAGCTCCCCGACCTCGTCCGGATCGGTCACGAGCCGGTAGCGGACCTCGCCGTCCGCGCCGGCGCCCTCGAGCTCGGCTTCGGGGGCGGCGTACTCCTCCAGCAGCTTCCGGAACTCGAGCTCGATGAAGAGGTCCCGGAGGCGCTCGGTGTCCGGCTCCCGGACCCGGAGCCGCTCCAGGTCCAGGCCGATGTCGAGGTCCGTCTTGATGGTGACCAGCTCCTTCGAGATCCGGACCTGCTCGGCGTTCTCCTCCAGGGCTTCCCGCTTGGCGTCCCACGGCACCTCCTCGGGGTGCTCCAGCAACTCCTCCAGGTCGCCGATCTCGTTCAGGAGCCGCCTGGCCCACGTCTCGCCGATCCCCGGAGCGCCCGGGACGTTGTCGGAGCTGTCGCCCATGAGGGCCAGGAGGTCCACGACCTTGTCGGGAGGGACCTCGAACTTCTCGGCCGCGTTGTTCTCGTCCACCCACTCGGCCTCCACCCCGGTGGGCCCGCCCCGGCCGGGGTTCAGGAGGTGCACGCCGGGCTTCACGAGCTGGTAGAAGTCCTTGTCGCCGGAGACGATGACCGCCTCGACGCCCTCCTCCCGGGCCCGCTCGGCCAGGGTGCCGATGACGTCGTCGGCCTCGTAGCCCTCCAGCTCGACGACCTCGTCGTTGAAGGCCGCCACGAGCTGACGGATCCGGGGAAGGCTCTCCCGGAGCTCGTCGGGCATCTTCTCCCGGGTCGCCTTGTACTCGGGGTAGACCTTCTCCCTGTGGCTCATCCCCGAGTCGAAGACCACGGCCAGGTAGTCCGGGTCGTACTCCTCCCGGATCCGGATCAGGAAGTTGACGAAGCCGAAGGGGGCCGAGGTGTTCTCCCCCCGGGAGCTCACCAGGGGGCGGTTGATGAAGGCGTAGTACGCCCGGTAGATGAGGGCGTAGGCGTCGATGAGGAAGAGTCGGGGAGCTTCTTTCGGCGGTGCCTCGACCATCAGTGGGCGCCTGGACGTGGGTCGGAAGTCAGCGATACGGTCCGGGAAGGACCGGCGGTATCGAAGCCGGAAGGGTCTCGGACGTAGAACGGCGCCCCGAGGTCGAGCCCCGGGGCGCCGCGCGAGCTCGGCTGAAGAGGGTCGTCAGTGCCGGACGACGTTCTCCGCCTGGAGACCGCGATCGGTCTCCTTCAGCTCGAACTCCACCTCCTCACCCTCCTTCAACGTACGAAAGCCTTCGCCCACGATCTTGGAGAAGTGGACGAAGACGTCGTCCCCGGTGGGCTGGGAGATGAAGCCGTAGCCCTTCGAGTCGTTGAACCACTTGACGGTCCCTCTGGCCATCGAGACAGCCTCCCCGCTGGATGAAACGGTGCCGGCGGATTCGCCACACGAGTCTACGGTAGGCTTCAAAAAACCGGGGGTCAAGCAAATACCCTTCAGGGACCCCGATCGCGCGATTTTCGTCGGCGCCGGAGCCCCGGTCACTGCCCGCTCCCCACCGCCTCCGCCCCGTCGGGGGCGTAGAGGAAGCGGTAGATCTCCACGTTCCTCCGGACCCGCTTCACGTAGTCCCGGGTCTCGGAGAACGGGATCCGCTCGGTGAAGCGCAGCGGGTCCTCGACCTCGGGGAAGCGACGGCTCCACTGCCGGGCCCGGGTCGGCCCGGCGTTGTACGCGGAGAGGGCGAGGGGCAGGTCCCCGTCGAAGCGCGCGAGCAACTCCGATACGTACGCTCCGCCCAGGTGCAGGTTGACCTCCGGATGGAGCAGCAGCCGCTCGTCGAAGGGCCGGGGCCCCACCGAGCGGGCCAGCCCCCGCCCGGTCGCCGGGACCACCTGCATCAGGCCGACGGCGCCCGCTCCCGAGCGGATCCCAGCCACGAAGGCCGACTCCTGGCGGACCAGGGCGGCCAGGAAGTAGGGATCGAGCCCCCACTCCGCGGCCTCCCGCCGCACCAGCTCCCTGTAGGGGAAGGGATAGATCGCCCGGAGGAGCCAGCGGTCCCAGGCCCGGCCGGCTCCCCGCACCCGCCAGGCGAGCTGGATCCCCTCCATGCTGAACCCGGCCTCGCTCAGCTCCAGGGAGAGCCGCAGCCGGGCGCCCTCCGAGGAGCCGGCGTCCCGGACGGCTTCCCCGATCACGGCGCTCGCAGCGGCGTCGAGACCGGCGTCCCTCAGGATCCGGGCCCGCTCCACCCGCTCGGCGACCCAGCCGATCTCCGGGGGCGCCTCGCCCTCGGGAAGGTCCGGCTCGAAGTCGTCGTCCAGGTGGCGGGCTCCCAGGACGGCGTAGTAGGAGAGGGGCTCTTCCTCCCCGATCCGGGAAAGGAGGGCCCGGGCGCTGTCCGCGTCGCCCAGGGCGCTCCGGCTCCGGGCGGCCCAGTAGGCGGCCTCCTCCCAGCGGCGGCCCCCGGGGAACGCCTCCAGGTAGCCTTCGAAGACCCGGGCCGCTGCCTCGTGCTCGTCCCGTGAAAGGTGGATCTGGCCCAGTCGCATCCGGGCGAGGCCGGCCCGGTCGAGGGCCGGGGCCGCCTCCACGATCCGGCGGTAGCCCTCGGCGGCGCCGGCCAGGTCTCCGTGGTCGTGGCGGTCGTCCGCCCGGAAGAAGACCACCTCCACCGCCTCCGAGCGGGCGGGGAAGCGCTCCACCAGACGATTCTGGAGCGTCCGGGCGTCGCCCCTCCGCCCCTGGTTGCGACGGATGTCGCTCCAGAGGTCCAGGGCCGGGGCGGCCACATCCACCTCGTCCAGATCGGCGAGCTCCCGGAGGATGGAAACCGCTTCCGGCTCCCGGTCGGCCCGGGCCAGGAGCCGGGCCCGGCGGAGGCGGAGGCCGGGCTCCAGGGGTCCCGCCTCGGCACCACGGAGCTCCTCGTGGGCGGCGAGGGCTTCCAGGGCTTCCTCCGGCTCGCCAGCGCCCTCCAGAACGTCGAAGGCGAGGCGCGCGCGACGGGCGTCGTCGAGGCCGGTGGCCAGGAGCCCCCGGGCCACCGCGGCGTCGGCCGCCTCCCCCGCCGCCCCGTTCCGGAACGCGGTCCGGGCCGAGGCCGAGTCCCCCCGGGCCAGGCGGAGCTCGCCGATGCGCCCCCAGCTCCAGGACCGGAGCGCTTCGCCCTCGGCCTCCCGGGCCAGCCGGAGGAAGGCGTCCAGGGCCCCGGCGGTGTCGGCCGC
>CAZMPV010000290.1:2198-4223 GCA_964567985.1 uncultured Gemmatimonadaceae bacterium | reverse complement strand
GCCCGGTTCCGAACTGGAAGAGGATCAGGGCCGTGATCAGGGTCGTCAGGTTCGCATCCACGATCGCCGAGAGCGCGTGGGCGAAGCCCTCGTCCACGGCCGTCCGGGTCGCCCGTCCCACCTCGAGCTCCTCCCGGATCCGCTCGAAGATCAGGACATTGGCGTCCACCGCCATCCCGATCGAGAGGATCAGCCCCGCGATGCCCGGCACCGTCAGGGTGGCGTTCAGCCCGGCCAGCCCACCCAGGACGATGGCGCAGTAGACGGCGAGGGCGCCCACGGCCAGCAGGCCGGCCATCCTGTAGTAGCCGATCATGACCACGACCACCAGGGCGAGGCCGACGATTCCGGCGAGCCTGCCCTGGTCGATGGAGTCCTGCCCGAGAGAGGGGCCGACCGTGCGCTCCTCCAGGATCCTGAGCGGCGCCGGCAGGGCACCGGCCCGGAGCACGAGGGCCAGGTCCCGGGCCTCCTCCAGGGGCGCCTGGCCCATGTCGATCTGCCCCCGGGCCCCGATCCGGTCCCGGACGGTGGGCGCGCTCACGACCTCGCCGTCCAGGACGATGGCGATGTTGTCGCCGACGTGCTGGCCGGTGACCTCGGAGAAGCGGCGTCCCCCGGCCCGTGAGAGCTCGAACTGGACCTGGGCCTGGTTGAACTGGGGATCCCGGCCGGCGGTGGCGTCCTCGAGCATCTCGCCGGTGAGGAACGGATCCTCCTCCAGGACGTAGAGGCGCCGGTACGTGCGGGCGCCCCTCCCCACGGGCTGCCACTCCCAGGCGAACTCGAGATTTCTGGGCATCGCCCGCTCGAAGGCGTCCAGGTTCATGAAGAAGCGGGCGGTCTCCACGTCCTCCTCGGCCACCAGGTAGGCGCCGGGGATGTCTCCCTGGTTCAGGAGCGCCGTGAAGGGCCGCAGCACCGACTCCCGGGTGGCCGCGGCCGTGTCCTCGGCCGCCTCTTCCCGAGCGCCGGCCTCCGCGGTGTCGGCGGCGGCCGTGTCGGCCCGAGCCGTATCGCCGCCGAAGAGAATCTGCTCGATGTTGCCCTGCTCGGGGGCCGCCTCCGTGGCCGTCCCCATCGCCCGGAGCGAGTCCTCGCCGACGGAGGCCACGATGGCCCGGTCGATCCGGGGCAGCGCGGACTCCACGTCGGAGAGGGAGCGGACGAGCTTCCACTCCAGGTAGGCGGACTGGCGGATCACGTCCTTGGCCCGGTCCTCGTCCCGGATGCCGGCCAGCTCCACGATGAGCCGCTCGTCGCCCACCTTCTGGATCAGGGGCTCCTCCACGCCGAGCTCGTCGATGCGGGTCCGGATGATCCGCTCCGCCCGGTCGATGGCGTCGGCCCGGGCCTCCGGGGTCATGGTGCCCTCGGGGTCGTCCACCTCGAGGACCAGGTGCATGCCGCCCTGGAGGTCGAGGCCGAGCTTGAGGCCGTTCGTGTACAGGTAGCCGATGGATCCCGCCAGGATCGTCAGGATGACGATCACGCGGGCGCGCAACGATTTGAGCATCGGTGTCCGGTCGGTTCCGGGGTTGGGGTCCGCCGCGTGCAGCGTAATTCTGGAAGCCCTGTAACCTCGCAGACGGTCACGGACGTGTCAATCGGCGCCAGGACGGGCGCAAGGCCTTCCGCCACGGCCCTTTTCGGGCCCCGGATCCGGGGTCCCCTCCGGCCCGGGAGACGACGGGGACGTCCTCCGCCGGACCCCCGGCGCCCGGCGCGTCAGAAGTGGAGGAAGGTCTGCACCTTCAGGGACCACTCCGTCTCCCCGCCCTGGGGGCTGTAGACGTCCACGTTGGCCCCGATCTTGTTTCGGCCGCCGACGTACGCCAGCAGCCCCGGCGTGAGGAGAAGGCCGGCGTCGTCGTCCGCGTCGGCGTCCGGGTCGGCCCAGCTCACCCGGGCCAGGGGCTCGACGGCCACGAAGGGCCCGTTCCCGGACACCGGCCGGTACCAGGTGAGAATGCCCTGGAGGGCGGTGAACGAGGCGGGGTCGCCGTCCGGGTCCAGGACCTGCCA
>CAZMPV010000290.1:0-2098 GCA_964567985.1 uncultured Gemmatimonadaceae bacterium | reverse complement strand
GCGCTTCCTTCCAGCCGCACGCCGAGGTCCCGCCCCGAGTAGTCGAGCTTCTCCGAGAGCCGGCTCAGGGAGCACGTCCCGCCGGGCCCGGCGCAGGCGTCCACCCCGGGCACCCGCCCGTCGCGCTCGATGACCGAGAGCTCCGTGCTGCTGGAGAGCTCGAAGACGTCGAATGCCCGCTTGAACTGGCCGAAGGAGAGACCGAAGCCGTCGCCCGTAGAGAGCTTCACGTAGGCGTCCTTGAGGGCCCCGTCGGCGAAGTCGTGCTGGATCCGCCCGCTGAACCACTCGTTGAGCGTCAGGTCCACCTTGAGCCGCACCCGGCGGAGGAAGAGATCCGCCCCCGGAGCCGCGTCCACGCTGCTGTGGGCGAGCTGGCTCTGGATCCGGCCGCCCAGCTCGAGCGACCAGTCGTCGGGCACCGAGACCTGGGCCCGGAGGGACGAAGAGGGGGCCAGGGCGAGGCCCGCGAGGAGGGCGGCGATGGCCAGCCGTCGGAGGTCGATCATCGTGACGATATCCCGGGATCGGTGGGCCCGCCGGGGCGACCCGTTCGAGCCGGGCCGGCGGTGTCTGGTCAGGAGAATCGCCACAAAGATGAAACGAGCCCGTCACGCCGCAACCGGGCGACGGGCATTCGTCGGCGCACCGTGGCCGAACCGTTACGATGCCGTTACGGAGGGCGGCTCCGGGGCCTCCTACACCTTCGTCCGACGGATCACCGCTCCCACCCGGGCGAGGAAGCGCTTGGCGTCGGTGGACTTGGCCACGTAGTCGTCGGCCCCGGCTTCGAGGAGCTCGGCCTCGATCTCGTCGGACCCGGTCCCGGTCCGGACCAGGACGGGGAGGGCCGCCGTGCTCACGTTGCCCCGGATCCACTTCAGCGTCTCCCAGCCGTCCATCCGGGGCATCGCCAGGTCCAGAACCACCAGATCGAAGCCGGCGTCTTCCTTGAGGATCTCCACCGCCTGATCTCCGTCCACCGCCTCGGAGACCTCGTACTCTTCGTCCACCAGCAGGGTGGTCATCAGCGCCCGGGCGTCCTCGTCGTCGTCGACGATGAGGACCCGGGGCGGACCCTTCTCCTCCTCTTCGACCTCCTCGTCGACGATCTGACCCAGGACCCGCTCCACCTCCACCAGGGTCGTCTTGCCCTGGAGCACCCAGTCGAGGCCGACCTCGTGCATGGTCCGCATCCCACCCTGGGTGGCGATCCGGCTGAGGGTCGCCCACCCCTTCCGCTGCTCGATGCCGGCCTGGATCCGGGGCCCGGCGAGCATCACCTCGACGACGGGGAGGCGGCCCCGGTAGCCGGCGAAGCCGCACTCGGGGCATCCCACCGCCCGGACCACCGGCTCGATCCCGTGGCGCTCGGTGAGCCGCTGCTCCTCGGGGGTCAGCTTGCCCCGGACCGGCTCGGCGCACCCCGGGCAGACCCGGCGGAGGAGGCGCTGGGCCAGGGCTCCCCGGAGCGTCTGGCCGATCGTGCTGTGCTGCAGGCCCATGTCGGCGAGCCGGGGCACGGCGCTCACGGCGTCGTTGGCGTGGACCGTCGCCAGGACGAGGTGGCCCGTCATGGCCGCCTCGCTCGCCACCTTCGCCGTCTCGTGGTCCCGGATCTCGCCGACGAGGATCACGTCCGGGTCCTGGCGGAGGATCGAGCGGAGGGCCGTGGCGAAGGTCAGCCCCTGCTTCGGCTCGACCTGGGTCTGGGTGATCTCCTCCATCTCGTACTCGATGGGATCCTCGACGGTGGTGATGTTCACCTTGCCGTCGGCCAGCTCCCGGAGGGCGGCGTAGAGGGTCGTCGTCTTCCCCGAGCCGGTGGGGCCCGTGACCACGACGATCCCCTCCCGGTAGGAGAGGAGCTCCCGGAGGCGCTCGAGCTCCAGCTCGGGGAGCTCCAGGTCGTCCAGGGTCAGGGCCGCGCTCGAGTCCAGGATCCGGATCACGCACTTCTCGGCGCTCCCGGCCGGCAGCGTCGAGACCCGAAGGTCGTAGTTCACGTTCCGGATCCGGACCCGGGCCTTCCCGTCCTGGGGCCGGAGGCGGTCGGCGATGTCCAGGTCCGAGAGGATCTTGATCCGGGAGATCACCC
>CAZMPV010000289.1:0-4235 GCA_964567985.1 uncultured Gemmatimonadaceae bacterium | reverse complement strand
CGTCGATGATGACGTCGATCCCCGTGGCCTGCTCGAAGGAGCGGATGTTCCGGCCCTCCCGGCCGATGATCCGGCCCTTCATCTCGTCGGAGGGGAGCTGGACGACCGAGACCGTCATGTGGGCGGTCTCGTCGGCGGCCATGCGCTGGATCGAGGTGGCGATGATCTTCTTCGCCTCGCGCTCGGCCTTGCGCTGGGCCTCCTCCTTGATCTCCCGGATCGTGTTCGAGGCCTCGGCCCGGGCCTCGTCCTCCAGGTCGTCCACGAGCTTCTGCTTCGCCTCGGAGGCCGACATCCCGGCCAGGGTCTCGAGCTTCTGCCGGGCCTCGGCCTCCTGCTCACGGGCCGCCTCGAGCTCCGCGCTCAGCTCCTCCTGCTTGCGCTCGACGGTGCGGCTCCGCTCCTCCAGGCGGGCTTCCCGCTCGTTCAGGTTGTCGAGCTGCCGGTCCAGGGATTCGGAGCGCTCGTCCAGGCGCCGCTCGGTCTTCTCCAGCTCTTCCCGCCGCCGGGCCTCCTCTTCCTCCCACTCTTCCCGGAGCCGGTAGGCTTCTTCCCTGCCCTCGAGGGCCGCCTCCTTGCGGACGCTCTCGGCCTCTTCCCGGGCGCGCTCGAGGATCCTGGAGGCTTCGTCCTGGGCGGCGGCCCGCTCCCGCTCCCGCCGGGCGCGCTCGAGGCTCCGTCCGATGAAGAAGCCCGCGCCGCCGAGTAGAAGTCCGAGAACCGCCGCCACCGCGATGACCAGCGGGGCGTCCATGTATTCACTCCGAAAGCGGGCGTGAAGCCACCCGCGTGATCGCTGTCGCTCTCATCGCTCCGGGCCGGATCCGCGGCCGCGAGGGGCGCCGATCCGGAGCCGGAGGATCGTCACGAAGATCACGAAAGGATAGGAATTTCCGGCGGCCGCACGCAAGGCGAGGGGCGGCCCGTGGAGGAGCCGATCGGCGGGCCCCGGTCGGGGGATCAGTCGCCGTCGGCCGCGGCCTCCTCGAGGCGGTCGGCCAGCTCGTCGACCCGGGAAGCGATCCGCCGCCGGTGCTCCTCCAGCTCCTCCCGGGCGCCGAAGAGCTCGTCGGTGATCGAGAGGGCGGCCAGAATCGCCGCCTTGTGGGTCTCGATCAGCCCGGCCTGGCTCCTGATCTTCTGAATCCGCTGGTCCACCAGCTCGGCGCAGCGGCGGGTGTACTCCGGCTCGGCGTTGGCCCGGATCGTGTGCTCCTCTCCGGCGATCCGGACCGTGACCGAGGCCTTCGGGCTCTCGTCGCTCATGACGTGCCGTCCTCAGCGCTGATCCTGGAGGAATCGGATCCGGGAAAGGATCCGGTCGACCGACGCCCGGCCTTCGTCGAGGCGCTCCCGGAGCTCCTCGTTCCGGCTCCGGGCCTTCTCCAGCTCCTCCGCCATCCGGGCCGGATCTTCGTCGCCGCTCCGGAACTTCTCGAGGAGGTCCTCGAGCTCCCTGGTCCGACGCTCCGACTCCCGGAGCCCACCTTCGAGGGACTCGAGGCGCTCCACCGCCCGGTCGACGGCCGCTTCCAGCCGCCGAAGGGCCTCCTGGACGTCGCTATCCGACTCGGGGTTCGACATCGAGCTCCTCCTTCAGGGTCCGGACCACGTCGTCGGTGGCCTCGTCCACGTCGTCGTCGGTCAGGGTGCGCTCCGGCGACGCGAAGTGGAGGCGGAAGGCCACCGAGCGGGTCCCGGACGGTATTCCCTCGCCCTCGTAGACGTCGAACACCTCGACCGCCGTGAGGTGTCGCCCGCCGGCCTCCACGATGGCGCCCCGGACCGTCTCCACCGGCAGGTCGGCGGGAACGACCAGGGCCAGGTCCCGGTCCACCCCAGGGAAGGACGGCAGGGGCTCGTAGACCGGCACCGGCGCCGGTCGGGGCTCGGCCGGCAGCGTCACCTCCAGGGCGAAGACGTCCTCTGCCCAGGGCGGGGCGTCCACCTCCCCGGACCGGATCCGGCCCCCGGCGCCCACGACCTCGCCGTCGGCGTCCTTCACCGTGAAGCCCCGTCCGGAGTCCAGGAGGCCGCCCTCCGGCGCTCCCGGAACGACCACCCCGTCCTCGACCCGTGCCCGGGGGACCACGTCCTCCAGGAGACCTTTCAGCTCCCAGAGGTCCACGAGCTCGTCCCGGGTGGACCAGTGGGGCGGGCGGCGCCGCCCGGTGGCCACCACCGCCACCCGCGTCTCTTCCCGGGGGCGCTTCTCGCCGGGATCGTCGAAGAAGCAGGTGCCGAGCTCGAAGAGGCGCACGTCCCGGGTCCCCCGGGCGAAGTTGTGCTCCACCCGCCGCAGGAGACCGGGCAGGAGCGAGGTCCGGAGCGCTCCCTCCTCGGCCGAGATCGGATTCAGGAGCGAGACCTCGCCTTCGTCCTCGGGGGCGAACGCCGGGAGCTGGGCCTCCAGGAAGCCCCGGGCGACCAGCAGGTCCCGGAGCCGGTCCTCGAGGAGGAAGAGGGGATGGTCGGGGACCGTGCCGACCCGGTACGGCCCGAGCTCCCGGGGGAACTCGTCGTAGCCGTGGGCCCGGGCGACCTCCTCAACCACGTCCACCTCCCGGGTCACGTCGTAGCTCCGCCACCCGGGCACCGAGACCCGGAGCGCCTCCCCTTCGCCGTCGCTCACCGTGAAGCCGAGGGGCGTCAGGAGCTCCTCCAGGCCCTCCGGGGTGAACCGCACGCCCAGGATCCGGGCGACCCGGGACGGACGGAGGGGGACCTCCAGGCCGGTCCAGGGACGGGGGCGGACGTCGAGGATCTCTCTCTCCAGCGTCCCGCCGGCGGTGGCGACGATGATCTCCACGGCACGGAGCAGCGCGTCGACCATCCCGTCGGGGTCCACGCCCCGCTCGAAGCGGTGGCTGGCGTCGGTGGGCAGGTCCAGGGCCCGTCGGGCCGCCCGCACCCGGGTCGGCTCGAAGAGGGCGCACTCCAGGAGGACGTCGCTCGTGCCCTCCGAGACCTCGGAGTCGGCGCCGCCCATGACGCCGGCCAGGGCCACCGGGCGCTCGGCGTCGCAGATGCAGAGCATCTCGGGGGTGAGGGTTCGCTCCACGCCGTCCAGGGTCGTGAGCCGCTCGCCCTCTTCGGCTCTCCGGACGACCACCGTCCGATCGGCCAGACGGTCCAGGTCGAAGGCGTGGAGCGGCTGACCCATCTCCAGGAGGACGTAGTTCGTGGCGTCCACCACGTTGTTGATGGGCTGGGCCCCGGCGGCCCGGAGGCGGGCGGCGAGCCACGGCGGCGAGGGACCGACCTCCACGCCTCGGATCACCGCCCCCAGGTAGCGGTGGCAGTCGTCCGGCTCCTCGATCCGGATCCGGGCGCCGGAGGCCTCCACCTCCTCGGGGTCCCGAACGGGGCGGGCGTCGGTTCCCTTCTCTCCCGGGACGGCCGGGAGCCTCAGGCCGGCGTCCCCGCCGGGAGCGATCTCCCGGGCCACGCCCAGGTGGGAGAGGAGGTCTCCCCGGTTCGGCGTGACCTCGACGTCGAAGCGGACGTCGTCGAGCTCCAGGGCCTCGACCAGCGGAGCGCCGACCTCCAGGCCCGGGGCGAGCTCCATGAGCCCGGAGCGGTCCCGTCCGAGCCCCAGCTCCCGCTCGGAGCAGAGCATCCCCCTCGAGGTCTGGCCCCGGATCTCGGCCTCCTCGATCGAGGTGCCCCCGGGAAGCGTCGTCCCCGGCGGGGCGAAGGGGTAGAGCCGGCCGGCCTCGACGTCGGGCGCGCCGCAGACGACCTGGACGGCGCCGGCGCCGGCCTCGACGTCGCAGAGGACGAGCCGGTCGGCGTCCGGATGGGGCCGGACCCCGGCGACCCGTCCGACCCGGACGCCGTCGAGGCCCGCGTCCAGACGCTTCATCCCCTCCACGGGGGCGCCCCGGGCCGCCAGGCGCTCGGCGACCTCCTCGGGATCGGCGTCGAGGCCGGGCGCGACGTCCAGGAGCCAGCGGTACGAGACGTTCACGATGAGCTCCTCGTCGTCACGCGAACTGCCGGAGGAAGCGGACGTCGTTCTCGAAGAACGTCCGGATGTCCGGCACGCCGTACTTCAGGCTGGCGATCCGCGCCGGCCCCATGCCGAAGGCGAAGCCGGTGTAGCGCTCCGGGTCGTAGGCCGCGGCGTACAGGACCGCCGGGTCCACCATCCCGGCGCCCATGATCTCGAGCCACTCCCCTTCTTCGGTGGTCCCGTCGGGCCGGGTGGTGACCCGCTTCACGTCCACCTCGGC
>CAZMPV010000288.1:0-4236 GCA_964567985.1 uncultured Gemmatimonadaceae bacterium | reverse complement strand
CTAGTATTTCAGCTCGGTGGCCTCGGCGAACTCCTTCATCGCCTCCTCAGCCTCGTCGGTCAGCTCGTCGGGGATCTCCACCTTCACCTCGACGAACTGGTCTCCCCTCCGGCCGTTCTTCTCCGCGCCCTGCCCCCGGATCCGGAAGCGGGTCCCGGACTGGGTGCCCGGCGGGATCCGGAGCACGGCCTTGCTGCCGTGGATCGTCCGGACCCGGACCTTCGAGCCCAGGGTGGCCTGAGCCAGGTTGATGGGAACCGTGCAGTGGACGTCGAGCCCGTCCCGCCGGAAGAAGCGATGGTCCTTGACCTTGAAGGTGATGATCAGATCGCCGGCCCGCCCCCCCGACCGACCCCGCTCCCCCTGCCCGCTGAGCCGGACCTTGGAGCCGCTCTCGACGCCCTCGGGCACCTTCACCTGGATCTTGCGGGTCTGCCGGACGGTCCCACTCCCGCCGCACGCCCTGCACGGCGACTCGGGCATCCGGCCCTGACCCATGCAGGCGGGACACGGGCGGTTCACCGCGAAGCCGCCCTGCCCGAAGGAGACGTTTCCCGTCCCCCCGCACTCGCTGCAGCGGGTGAAGTCGGTTCCGGGGCGGGCCCCGCTGCCCCCGCAGGTGGCGCACTCCTCGGAGATCGGCACGCTGATCGAGACGGTGCCGCCCCGGGCGGCCGTCAGGAAGGGGATCTCGACGACGTACTCGACGTTTTTCCCCTTCTCGGGACCGCTCCGGGCCTGGCTCCGACGGCGGCGCTCGCCCCGGTCGAAGATCGAGCTGAAGATGTCGCCCAGGCCGCCGAAGCCGGTCAGGTCGTCGAAGGAGAAGGAGCCCTCGAAATCGGGGCCGTGACGGGTCCCGCCCCGGGGCCCCCCGCCACCGGTCGGGCGACCGCCGGCCCGGCCCCCGAAGCCGAGGCCGCCGAACTTCCGCATCTGGTCGTACTGCTGCCGCTTCTCCGGATCCGAGAGGACCGAGTAGGCTTCCCCGATCTCCTTGAAGCGGTCGGCGGCGTCGGGGTCGTCGGGGTTGGCGTCCGGGTGGTGCTGCTTGGCCAGCTTCCGGTACGCCTTCTTGATCTCCTCCTGGCTCGCCGACTCCGGGACCCCGAGGATCTCGTAGAAGTCTTTGGTCGCTGTCGGCATCCGGCGTCAGTCGTGCTTGAGGACGCTCACCCGGGCGGGTCGCACGAGGTGGCCCTTGAACGTGTAGCCCTTCTGGAAGACCTGGTGGACCACGTCGTCGTCCTCCTCGGACTCGGCGTCCACCCGCATCATCGCCTCCATCGTCTCCGGATCGAAGGGCTCTCCCTCGGGCTCGACGAGCTCGACCCCGGCGTCCTTCATCGCCTGGAGGAGCTTCCGCTCCACGAGCTCGACCCCTTCCAGGACGTCGTCCACCGTCGTCTCGTCCGGCTCGAGGTCCGTCACCCGCTGGAGGTCGTCCAGGGCGTCGAGGAGCCGGCGGACCAGGTCGGCCTGGGCCCGGATCCACGACTCGGTCATCTCGTTCTCGGCCCGCCGGCGGTAGTTCTCGAAGTCCGCCGCCAGGCGGAGGTGCCGCTCCTTGAGGCTGGCGAACTCGTCCTCGAGGTGGTCGAGCTCGGCCCTCAGCTCCTCCTCGGCCGCCCGCTCCTCCTCCATCTCGGGGGAGTCCCCGGTGGCCTCGGACGCCTCGTCCCCGCCGGCTTCGTCGCCCGACGGGGCGCCGGCGTCCTCCGGCTCCGCCGTCGCTGCGGCCTCCTCGGTGGCTTCGGCGCCTTCGTTCCTCGTGGTTTCCTCGCTCATCTCTCTCGCTGTCCGGTGGTTCTCGGGTCGCTGGCAATTACCCTGAGGCGGCCGTCAGGGTTCTACGGGGTCGGGCCCCGGGATGTGTCAGCCGTCGGCTGCCCCCCGGGCTTCCCGGACGCTCCGGTGGAGGAGCCAGAGCGCCGCCTGGGCCGACCGCTCCCGGATGTCGCTCCGGTCTCCCGGGAACCGCCGGTGCTCGGCCCGGATCCGTCCGTCGACCGAGACGGCGTAGTGGACGGTGCCGACCGGCTTCTCGTCGGTGCCGCCGCCGGGCCCGGCGACGCCGGTGATCGAGAGCCCGCAGTCGGCGCCGAAGCGGCCCACCACGCCCCGGACCATGGCCCGGGCCACCTCCCCGGAGACCGCGCCGTGGGCTTCCAGCAACTCCTCGTCGACCCCGAGCTCCCGCATCTTCGAGGCGTTCGCGTAGCTTACCACCCCGCCCAAGAAGTACTCCGAGGAGCCCGGAAGGTCGGTAATCCGCTTGGCCACGAGGCCGCCGGTGCAGCTCTCCGCCGTGGCCAGGGTCCGGCCGCTCCCGGTCAGGAGGGCGGCCACGGCCTCGACGAAGTCACCGCTCTCCGACGCGTAGCGGTAGCGGGACACCACGTCCTCCAGGGAGGCCTCGACGCGGTCGAGCCACCGCTCGGCCTCCTCCCTGCTCCCGGCGCCGCGGGCCGTGAGGCGGAGGTCCACGCCCGTGACGTCGGGAAGGTAGGCCACCGTCACCGGACCCGTGTCGTCGGGAAGCGCCTCTTCGACCCGCTCCGTCAGCGCCGACTCGGCGATGCCCGTCGTCCGAATGAGACGGTGGAGGGCGGGACGCAGGCGCCCCTTCAGGCGCTTCCGGAGCCGCTCCTCGACCCCGTCGAGCCAGAGCCCCTTCATCTCCCGGGGCACGCCGGGCAGGACCACGACGGTGCGGCGTCCGGCGTCCATCAGCAGTCCGGGGGCGGTGCCGTGGGGGTTCGGCAGCGCCTCGGCGCCCTCGGGCACCCGGGCCTGGCTCCGGTTGGACTCGGGCAGCTCGTCGTAGCCGAAGTCCCGGAAGCGCTCGGCGAGCCAGTCCAGGATCTCCTCGTCGAGCTCCAGGGAGAGCCCCAGGAGGTCGGCGACCGCTTCCTTCGTCCGGTCGTCGGGGGTGGGCCCCAGCCCCCCGGTGGTGACCACCACGTCGGCGGCCGCCAGGGCCCGGCGCAGGGCCTGCTGGATCGCGCTCCGCTCGTCACCCACGGTGAAGCGGGTGAAGACCGGGACACCCAGGGCGGCGAGCCGCCGACCGAGCCACGCAGCGTTCGTGTTGACGGTCTCTCCCAGCAGCAGCTCCTCGCCGACCGAGATCACCGCGCTCCGGGCCGGCGCGCCCGCTCCTCCACCCCTCGCCTCCCGGAGCGCCTCCAAGCGGTCCGGCGTCCCATCCGCCTCACCCCCCGTCCTTCCGGAGCGCCGGATCACGAGCGCCGGTCCCGGACCACCCGGACGTATCCCCACGCGTAGTCCAGCATCGAGTGGACCGTCAGATAGAGGGCCACGGCCAGGCTGAGGCCTACGAAGGCCCGGTGGAAGGCGCTCCAGGCGTCCCAGAGGGCCCCCTCCCACCCCCGATTCCGGGCGGTCAGGAAGAGAGGGTACCAGAGGAGGAGCGCCCCGCTGAAGAGGTTCTGGGTGAAGGCCTTCCACTTGCCGCTCTTCCCCGCCGAGATCACCACCCCGCGGCGGGCCGCGTAGCTCCGGAAGACGGTCACCGCCAGCTCCCGCCCGAAGACGACAATCAGCACCCAGAGGGGCAGCGTGCCCCACCAGGGGACCGCCGTGGTCTCCGTGCCGCGCTGGGAGATCAGGTAGAAGGGGAGGAAGGTCGAAACCAGGAGGAGCTTGTCGGCCAGGGGATCGAGGAGCTTCCCCATGTCCGTGATCCAGCCGTGCTTCCGCGCCAGGTAGCCGTCCCAGAGGTCGCTGAGGCTGGCCACGACGAAGAGGACCCAGGCCCAGGCCCGGGTCGTCACCGAGGGGGCGAGCGCGAGGAAGAAGATCGCCGGACAGGCGGCGATCCGCACCAGGGAGATGAGGTTCGGGAGGTTCAGGCGGCTCCCGGGCATGGCGGGGTCAGCTCAGGTTGGCGACCACCCGCTTGCTCACCGACTTCAGGGTGTCGAAGACGCCCTCTCCCTCGATGGCGATGGCCTCGAAGTCGGGAACGCCCTGGGGGTTGAGCTGGGCCCGGAGCTCCTCGACGGGCTGGATGTTCTCAAGGTCCCGCTTGTTGTACTGGATGGAGAAGGGGATGTCCTCGATGTCGTAGCCGTAGGAGGCGAGGTTCTCGTAGAGGTTGTGCATCGACTCGATGTTCGCTTCCATCCGGCTCCGCTGGGAGTCGGCGATGAAGATGATGCCGTCCACGCCCTTCAGGATGAGCTTCCGGCTGGCGTTGTAGTAGACCTGCCC
>CAZMPV010000287.1:0-4249 GCA_964567985.1 uncultured Gemmatimonadaceae bacterium | reverse complement strand
TGAGCCAGAGCGACGGCCACGTCCGGGTACGCACCGCGGTGGGCTACGGAGCTACCTTCGAGATCTATCTGCCCGAAGCGGACGAAGAGCCCGAGCCCGTCCCGCACGACGAGCGGACGGACGTCGACGCCGCCGGCCGGGGCGAGACCGTGCTCCTGGCCGAGGACGACGAGGCCGTGCGGAGGATCGCGCTGCGAGCGCTGAGGAAGCACGGCTACCGGACCCTCGACGCCGAGGACGGGGAGGCCGCCCTGGCCCTGGCCGAGGAGCACGACGGGCCCATCGACATCCTGGTCTCCGACCTGGTCCTGCCCGGGGTCGACGGCCTGGAGGTTGCCGGGAGGCTCCGGAAGGCCCACCCGGAGCTGAAGCTGCTCTTCGTCTCCGGCTACGGCCACGACGTCGCCCGGGCCCACGCCCTGGCGACCGAGGCGAGCTTCCTCCCCAAGCCCTTCACCGTGGAAGAGCTCGCCCGGAAAATCCGGGAGGCCCTCGACCGCTGACGGTGGGGGCTCACGGGAGCCCCACCAGCTCCTCGCTCAGCTCCCAGAGCCTCCTCCGGGCCTCTTCGTCATCGGCCTGGCGGTGGGCCCGGGCCGGCCGGGTGCCGCTGAAGTAGCGGCCCGATCCCACGTCCTCTTCGATCAGCTTCATCACCGCCCGGGCGCCCTCGTCCACCGACGAGCGGGGGGTCACCCCGGCCTTCCGGACCATGCGCGTGTCCATGTAGGTGGCCGGGTGGAGCGCGTTGACTGCGACGCCGGTGCCCTCCAGCCGTCCGGCCAGCTCGAAGGTGAAGAGGATCTGGGCCAGCTTGCTCTGGCCGTAGGCCCTCGACTCGCTGAATCCCTCCTCCAGCATGACGTCGTCGAAGTCGATGGGGTCCTGGGCCCCGGAGGCGACGTTCACGATCCGGGGCGGGGCGGCCTCCCCGGACCTCGACCGCGCCGCACCCTCG
Source organism: uncultured Gemmatimonadaceae bacterium (assembly GCA_964567985.1). Lineage (GTDB taxonomy): Bacteria > Gemmatimonadota > Gemmatimonadetes > Longimicrobiales > Gaopeijiaceae > CAZMPV01. The sequence goes on along the minus strand of CAZMPV010000287.1, from coordinate 3,291 downwards.
AGGAGGGGCAGGAGCAGCCGGGTCAGGAGGAAGTGACTCAGGTAGTTCACCTGGAAGCGGAGCTCGTGGCCGTCCTCGCTCACGGCCCGGCCGGGCGGGTGCTTGTAGATGCCGGCGTTGTTGACGAGGACGTCGAGGGCCTCGAGGTCGTCCCGGACGGTGCGGGCGAGCGCCCGGACCTCTTTCAGGGAGGCGAAGTCGGCGGCGTGGAAGACGGCGCTCCCCGGGGTGTCCTCCTCGATCCGCTCCACCACCTCCCTCCCCCGCTCGGCGTCGCGGCCGTGGACCAGAACCCCGGCGCCGTCGGACGCCAGGCGCACGGCGACCTCCCGGCCGAGGCCGGAGGTGGCGCCGGTGATCAGGACGGTGGGGACGGAGGCTCTCACACCCCCACACTAACGAATCGGTACGATCCGGCCCAAAACCCTTGCGCACCGGGGATCCCCGCTGAAATTTGCTTCCGTTCCCCCCGACCCGAGGCGCGGCCGGCCGCGCCGCTACCGGAACGCGCCCCCCCGTCGTCCGGCCCGCCTTCCTCGGTCCCGGCCTCCCAGGGCCATCGCGTACCCGCTGGTCGTCGCCTCGACGATCTGGAGTACCACACTATGCACTCGATCCGCCACGCCTGCGCCGTCCTTCTCCTCGTCGTTCCGCCGCTGACCGCCCTGGCCGCTCCGGCGCCGGCACAGGTGGAGCCGCTCACCGGAGCGCCACCGGCCCGCCCTGTGGTCCTCACCATCAGCGGAGGGGTGAGCCTGGGCTCGTACCAGGGCGGGCTGAACTGGGCGCTGGTGGAGTTCATGCGCCGGAGCCGGGAAGAGGACGGGCGCTTCCGCCGGGCATTCAGCCCCGAGGGCGCGCCGCCCCTGTCGCCTCACTTCCTGGCGGCCATGACCGGCGCTTCGGCGGGGAACATCAACGCCCTCCTCAGCGTGGTGGAGTGGTGCAGGGGCTCGGGTCCCGTCACCCCCGAGGAGAGCCTCTTCTGGCGCATCTGGGTGACCACGGGCATCGAGCAGCTCATGGCCCGACCCGCCGAAGGCCACGGCGACGAACTCGCCATCTTCAGCCGGCTCTTCTTCCGGGAGCACCACTACCCGCTGATCCGGGAGCGGATCGGCGGTGACGTGCGGGAGGGCTGTGGCGCCGAGGACGCCGCCGACCAGCCCGGCGACATGGCGGAGATCGGCGTTCCCCTGGGCCTGACCCTGACCCGCCTGGAGCCCGCCGAAGTCGAGATCGAGGGAAGCGGTCTCACCGCCCTGACCCAGCGCTTTGCCTCGGTGCTCACCGCCCGGGTCGACGATCGGATCGGCGGAGCCGACCCCGACCCCAAGCTCGTCTTCGAGCAAGCTCCCCTGGCCATCCGGGGCGTGCGGGGCATCGGCGAGCTCGTGCACCTGTCCTCGGACATCCACGGGCGGATCGAGGAGCACGCCGTCTTCGACCTGAGCGAGGCGTCCAGCGCCTTCCCCCTGGCCTTCGAGCCCAAGGAGCTCGAGTACTATCCGGACGAGGCGCTGCCCGACACCTCCGCCGCCTGCCCCCGACAGGGCGCCGCCTGTGTGGAGCCCGAGTCCGACTTCTTCATCGACGGGGGCGTGTTCGACAACAATCCCCTGGACCTGGCCATGGGCATCTACCGGGGGCTCCAGACCGGCCTCGACGCCCCCGAGCGTTTCACCACACGCGAGGGCGGGGCGGAGGACATGGTGACCCGGGCCCGGCGACTCGAGACGGCCGGGCTCCGTGGCTACGACGACGCGGAGGGGATCGCCGACGAGCCCCTCTTCGTCTACATGAACCCCGGCGAGCTCCGGGGCCGGCTCCGGGCCGTGCGCCGGGAGCGCCGGACGATGCAGCGGCCCGGGGGCGTCGTCGCCCTCCGCCAGCTCCTCTCCGGCGCTCTCCCCTCGGCCCGGCAGTACGAGCTCCACGCCCTGGCCCGGACCCTGGCCCGGGACACGACCTGGGGCCAGGCCCGGTGGATCCGCATGACCACCCGGGGCTACCCCCTGGTCTCCGAGCACCTGGGCGCCTTCGCCGGCTTCCTGGGCCGCCCGTTCCGGGAATACGACTTCTACGTGGGGGTCTACGACGGGCTGCACTTCGTGGCCCGGGAGATGATCTGCGGCGGCGACGCCGGCCCGGCCGAGTGCCTCCCCACCCAGCTCCGGCGGCTCATCGAGGAGCAGCCGCTGCCCCTGGGCGACGCCGCGCCGGTGGTGCTGGACCACATCTACCGCGTGGAGTTTCCCACCGAGCGCCCGCCGGACGTGGGCCAGCCCGAACACCAGCTGGTGCTGGAGACGCTCCTGGACGCCAACCAGGACCTGATCCGGGAGGTCGAGAACGTCCACTGCGACGGGCTGGGCCTGCCCCAGTACATCCTCTGCCTGGACGGCTTCCGGGACATGCTGGACCACTTCGCGACGCCCGCCGTGCGGGACTCTCTGGACGCCTGGTCCCGGAACGCAGAGACGTGCGGCCCGGAGATGATCCTCGAGCCCGAGACGTGCCGGGCCGAGCGGGCCGTGGTGGACCTGGTGAACGACCCGCCGGTCTACATGAACAAGCTCTTCGAGGACGTCCTCTTCCAGGTCTGGCGTGTGGAGGAGCACCGGGACGGTCACGGGGAGCGCAACTCGAGCCGGCTCATCGAGCTCGGCGAGCTGGCCTACCCCTACACCTCGGCCCGCTACCGCCGGGGCTTCGACGACTTCTCCTCGATCCCCCACTTCCACAGGGGCTTCATCGGGTGGCTGGCCCGGCTCGTTCCCTACTACGCCGCCGTCGAGCTCAGGGGCAGCGACGCCTTCGAGGCCGAGCTCGGCTACCGTCCCGGGTGGCACCTTTCCGGGAGGGCGGGCCACCACCTGGCCGTCACCCTGCCCTTCACCCCCGTCCACTACCGGAACGGCCCCGGGGAGGACCGCTTCCACCTTCGGGGGCGGCTCGGGGTGGGGCTGGCCCTCAAGAACAACAACGCGCTCTGGAACGGCATGGACCTGGTGCCCTACGAGCTGATCTGGAACTGGGGGGGTGGCAAGCGCTCCTTCGCCAGCGGCTTCGACATGTACGGGTTGCTCGGCAAGGCCCGGCTCGGGGTGCGGCGGGTCTGGGACGGCCCGCTGGAGCGGGTGGAGGGCGGCAAGTGGTCGGTGACCGTGGGCTTCGCGGACCTGAACGGGGTGCTGTACTGGCTGTGGCGGTGAGGGGGAGGCGGCTCCTCCGGCCGCCCTCCTCCTCGCATCATCCGGAACCGGACATTACCTATGGACGCCGGGGCCG
>CAZMPV010000286.1:0-4255 GCA_964567985.1 uncultured Gemmatimonadaceae bacterium | reverse complement strand
CGTGGCGATCCGCCTCGATCCCACGGCCGCCCACATGCACCACCTCCGGGCCACGGCCCTGGCCCGTGCGGGTCGGCTCGACGCCGCCATCGCCGCCCGGCGTCGGACGATCTCGGCGGGGGAGGAAGAACACTGGCAGCAGTGGAACTGGCTGGCCCAGCTCCACGCCGAGGCCGGGGACACCGGCCGGGCCCTGGCGAACCTGGACTCGGCCCGACTGCGGGTGGATCGGCCCCTGGTGGCCTGCCAGATCGACAGCATCGCGGCGGTCTGGAGGGGCGGGGAGAGTGCCGGGAATTGCAACTCAGTCGCAGAATCCAAGACGGAATCGGCCGTCCAGGGGGGTCCCGAGGCGGGTGGGGTCCCTCCGTAATCCAATGATATGAAACGAATTATGGCGATACTTGCGTTCGTGGACCGTCCATTGCAACTAATTAAGGGCGACACACTCTCTCTTTCACCATTTCAAGGAGTGGAAGCATGCGGGACAGCAAGGGTTTCACCCTGATCGAGCTCCTCATCGTGGTGGTCATCATCGGAATCCTGGCGGCCATCGCCATTCCGAAGTTCTCCGCCACCCGGGAGAAGGCGTACTACTCGGCCATGAAGTCGGACCTGAAGAACCTGGCCAGTCAGCAGGAGATCTACTACGCCGACAACTACACCTACACCAACGCCGTCGCCGAGCTCGGCTTCACGACCTCCGAGGGCGTCTCGGTCGCCATCACGCCGGGCAACTCCGGCTGGTCGGCCACCGCCACGCACTCGGCGATGACCGGGACGAACGACGGCTGCGCCATCTATTACGGCAACGGCTCGTCCGCTCCGTCGATCGGCACCACGTCGCCGGACTCGCCCGGGCAGATCGCCTGCAACAACTGACGATTCAACCTGCAGGGTGACCTTGCCCGTGTGAGAGCTCTGAAGGCGCGGCTCGGCAGCATCGAGTCGCGCCTTCAGTGCTTTCCCGGGGGGCGCCCGACCGCTCACTCGACTGACTCGCCCCCCCGGCCGACGAGGATCTCATGAGCTACGCCAGGCCCCGCGAGCTCGACGGCTTCACCCTGATCGAGCTCCTGATCGTGGTGGTCATCATCGGAATCCTGGCGGCTATCGCCATTCCGAAGTTCGGCACAGTGCGGGACCGCTCCTACAAGTCGGCGATGATGTCGGACCTGAAGAACCTGGCGCACCACCAGGAAGTCTATTACAACGAGAACTACAGCTTCACCACGGACAAGACGGCCCTGGGGTTGACCGAGTCCGAGGGTGTGACTGTGACGATCAACGAGGGCGACGACTCGGGCTGGGCGGCCATCGCCACCCACCCGGCGGTTCCGAGCGAGCAGTGCGGCATCTACCACGGAGACGCAGCCCCCGCCAACGGAAGCCCCGCGAGCCAGCCAAGCGTCGTGGAGTGCAGCTACTGATCCGGTCTTCCTCGGAGCCTTCCCGGGGCTCGCCGCTGCCATGACCGGGCCCGTCCCGGGCCCTGCGCCACCATGAGCGGACGCCCCACCCCCCTGAGACGGGAGCTCCTCGGCTCCTTCGCGGTCCTCTTCGCCGGAGCCCTGGTCCTGGCCGGCGTCGGGCTCCTGCTCGTCTATCCGTTCCTCGGCTCCGCGGCCGAGGCGCTTTTCTATCTGGGCGCACTCCTCGTCGTGGACCTGGCCGTCCTCTTCGTCTTCGGCCGGGCGCTCCTTCGGCGAACGCTCCTGGAGCCGGTGGACCGGCTCGTGGAGGACACCCGGCGGATCGCCGACGGCGACTACCGGCACGGGGTCCGGCCCTCCGACGTGGAGGAGCTCCAGAGCCTGGCCGACAGCGTCCACGCCATGGCGGACCGTCTGATCCGGGACCAGCGTCTGCTGGCCGAGAACGTCGAGTCTCTCGAGCGGACGAACCGGGAGCTGGTGCGGACCCGGGACCAGCTCGTCCAGGCGGCCCGGCTGGCGTCGGTGGGAACGCTGTCGGCGGGGATCGCCCACGAGGTGGGCAATCCCCTGGGCGCCATCTTCACTTACGTGGACGCCGCGCGAGCGAGAGCGAAGGAGGCCGGGATGGACACGGAGATCCTGGACGACATCCGGGACGAGGCCCGGCGCATCGACCGGATCATCCGGGGGCTCCTGGACTACGCCCGGCCCGAGGAGCAGGAGCCCGGTCCCACACGGCCCGGGGACGTCCTGGAGCGGGTCCGGGACCTCCTCGACGCCCAGGGACACCTCGACGACGTTTCGGTGACCTGGACCGTGGAGGACGGCGTCCCCCCGGTCCACGTCGATCCCCATCGGCTCGAGCACGTCCTGGTGAACCTCTTCCTCAACGCCGCCGACGCCCTGGAGGGTCGGGGCGGTGGCCGGATCCGGGCCCGGGTCTCGGTGGAGCCCGGCATGGCCCGCCGGCTTCCCGTCCGCAGGGAGGAGGATCCGCCCGAGGTGAACTACGCCCACCGGCGTCGGGTCGCCCCGGAGCAGGACGGGGGCGAGCCGGATCCCCTCTGGACCGCCGAGAAGGTCGTGGTGTTGACCGTGGAGGACGACGGCCCCGGGCTGCCGGAGGAGGAGGTGGATCGGCTCTTCGATCCCTTCTACACGACGAAGGAGCCCGGCAAGGGCACCGGCCTCGGTCTGTCGATCTGCGCCCGACTGGTCGACGGCATGAGCGGACGGATCGAGGCCGAAAACCACCCCGAGGGGGGCGCCCGCTTCACGATTCGCCTGCCCGGACGCCCGGGCGGGGCTCCGGAGGCCGGGGGCGCAGGCGGTTCCGGCGAAGCGTCGCGGGATCGGGCCGGCGCCGGCACGGGGGAGGCCTGACGTGCGGGTGCTGATCGTGGACGACGACGCCGGGCTCCGGAAGTCCCTGACCCTGATCCTCGAGGACGCCGACTACGAGGTGACGACGGCGGCGGACGGCGAGGAGGGGCTCGAGCGGGCCCGCCGGGGCTCGCCCGACCTGATCCTCTGCGACGTGCGCATGCCCGGGACCGACGGGTTGGAGTTCCTGGAGCGCTACCGTGAGGAGGGCGGCGACGCCCTGGTCCTGGTGATGACCGCCTACGGGAGCCAGGAGCTGGCCGTTGAGGCGATGAAGAAGGGCGCCTACGACTACATTCCGAAGCCCTTCGACGCCCAGGAGGTGCTCCTGACCCTCCGGAAGGCCGAGGAGCGGGAGGAGCTCCGCCGGGAGGTGGGGCGGCTCCGGACCGAGGTCCGGACCGAGGACCGCTACGGCGACATCGTGGCCCGCTCCCCGGCCATGGTCGAGGCCCTGGAGGTGGCGAACAAGGTGGCCGGCCACCCCTCGTCGGTCCTCATCAGCGGAGCCAGCGGCACCGGCAAGGAGCTCGTCGCCCGTCTGATCCATCGGGAGAGTCCCCGGGCCGTGGGTCCCTTCGTGCCGGTCAACTGCGGGGCGATCCCCGGGAACCTCCTGGAGTCCGAGTTCTTCGGCTACGTGAAGGGTGCGTTCTCCGGCGCCGAGCGGGACAAGGAGGGCCTCTTCGAGTCGGCCGACGGGGGCACCCTCTTCCTGGACGAGGTCGGGGAGCTGCCGGCCTCCCTCCAGGTCAAGCTGCTGCGGGTGCTCCAGGAGGGCGAGGTCCGGCGGGTGGGCGAGACCGGGACCCGGCGATTCGACGTCCGGGTGATCGCCGCCACCAACAAGGACCTGGAGGAGGCCGTCCGGGAGGAGGAATTCCGGGAGGATCTCTACTACCGTCTGGCCGTGGTGCCCATCCACCTGCCGGCGCTGCGCCGGCGCTCCGAGGAGATCCCCGAGCTGGTGAGCCACCTGCTCGAGCGCCACGGGCGGAAGCTGGGCCTGAAGGCCGAAGGAGTCGCCCCGGACGCCATGGAGGCGCTCCTGGAATACCCCTGGCCGGGCAACGTCCGGGAGCTCGAGAACGTCCTGGAGCGGGCGCTCGTCCTCTCCGACGACGGCGTGGTGGACCTCGACGAGCTGCCATCCGCGGTCCGGGACCCCTCCTCCCGGGAGCTGGAGGTGGAGCCCGCGTCCGGCGACCTCTCGGTCAAGCGGCGCACCGCCGAGCTCGAGCGCCGCCTGATCAAGGCCGCCCTGGAGCGGACCGGCGGGGTGAAGACCGAGGCCGCCGAGCTCCTGGAGCTCAGCCCCCGGGCCCTGCGCTACAAGATCAAGGACTACGGGCTGGACGAGGAGTAGGGACGGGAGGCGCCTCGGCGCATGGATTCGCCCCGCTGACGCCGCGAGAGTGGGGCGTCGTCCGCTCCGC
>CAZMPV010000285.1:980-4256 GCA_964567985.1 uncultured Gemmatimonadaceae bacterium | reverse complement strand
TCCGCAGCAGGACCGAGTCCACCAGGTAGAGGGTGTCCTGCTCGTCGGCCGCCGGGTGGTCCAGGGGGGTGTTCAGGGCCTCGAAGTTGTACCAGTCGGATTCGGCCTCCGGGCCCCGGGCCCGGGTGAAGCCGAGCTCCCGGAAGATCCCGCAGATGTCGTCCACCACCCGGGTCACGGGGTGGCGGGCGCCCTTCCACCGCTTCCGGCCGGGGAGGGTGAGGTCCACCTCCGGCGGCCCCTCCGCGCTCTCCCGGCCCAGGGCCTCCTCCCGCTCCCGGATCGCCTCCTGGAGGGCTTCCTTGACCCGGTTCGCCTCGGCCCCGACCCGGGGCCGGTCGTCGGGGTCCAGGTCGCCGAGCTGGCCGAGGATCCGGGAGATCTTCCCGTCCTTCCGGCCCAGGTATTCGATCCGGACCTCCTCGAGGCTCCGGGCGTCGGGGGCCCGGGACACCTCCTCGAGGGCGTCGGACTCCAGGCGGCTCAGCTCTTCGACGAGGCTCTCTGCGCTGCTCATGCTCGCGGAACGGAGGGGATCCGGGCGGCGGGGCCCACCGGGAACGGCGGCCTCGCCCTACGAAGTCGGCCTATTCAATGAGTCGGCCTATACTAATCGAACGGGCCCCGCGAGCAAATCGCGGGGCCCGGGGTATTGCGGGACTCGATGCGTCGCTCAGCCGTCGCCGTCGATGGCGCTCCGGGCCTGCTCGACGAGAGCTTCGAAGGCGTCCGGGTCCCGGACGGCCACGTCGGCGAGCATCTTCCGGTTCAGCTCGATGTCGGACTCCTTGAGCCCGTGGATGAACCGGGAGTAGGACATCCCGTGCTCACGGGCGGCGGCGTTGATCCGGGTGATCCAGAGTCGCCGGAAGTCCCGCTTCTTCTCCTTGCGGCCCCGGTAGGCGTGCTCCCACCCCTTCTCGACGGCGTCCTTGGCGATCCGCCAGAGGTTCTTCCGGCCACCGAAGTAGCCCTTGGCCTCCTTGAAGATCTTCTTCTTCCGCTTCTTGCGGGCCGGTGCGGAGGTGCTGCGCGACATGCGTCGTCTCCTGTCTCGTTCCGGGGATCAGCCGTAGGGGAGAAGCCGTTCCATGCGCTTCTTGTCGGCCTTGTCCACCAGGGTGGCCTTGCGCAGCCGCCGCTTCCGCTTGGCGGACTTCTTGGTCAGGATGTGGCTCTTGCCGGCCCGGCGACGCTTGATCTTTCCGCTGGCCGTCTTCTTGAAGCGCTTCGCGGCGCCCTTGTTGGTCTTCATCTTCGGCATGACGCGTACCTCCTTCGTGACACGCAAAAAAAGCCCGGATCGCTCCGGGCTGGGAGCGCCTCCGCCGGTGGGACACCTGCCCCCCGGTCCGGCGAGCGCTCTCGACCCGGCGGCTACCCCTCTGAGAGGGATGCCGAAAGGTGGGGCCGCGCGCTCGGCGGCCCGCTTCCAGGAATGTGCTCGTACGTCCGGCTCGAAAGGTACGAGAGAGGGGCCCTCAGTCAAGGCGCCTGGACTCGATGTCCTCGACCACCCGGTCCACGAACTCCTCCCGGTCCATGACCTCCTGCTTCTCGTCGGCGCCCCGGCGGCGGACGGCCACGGTCTCGGCCTCGGCCTCCCGCTCCCCCACGACGGCCATGTACGGCACCTTCTCGACCTCGGCCTGGCGGATCCGGTAGCTCAGGGTCTCCCGGGCTTCGAGCTCCGCCCGCACCCCGGCGAGTTGGAGGTCGGCCAGCAGCTTCCGGGCGCTCTTCTCCCAGTCCTGGGAGACCGGCAGCACCCGGACCTGCTCCGGCGCCAGCCAGACCGGGAAGGCGCCGCCGTAGTGCTCCACGAGGCCGCCGATGAAGCGCTCCATGGAGCCCAGGAGGGTCCGGTGGATGACCACGACGTTGTGGCGCTCGTTGTCCTCGCCCACGTACTCGAGGCCGAAGCGCTCGGGCATCAGGAAGTCGAGCTGGAACGTCGGGCCCTGCCACTCCCGGCCCAGGGCGTCGACCAGCAGGACGTCCACCTTGGGCCCGTAGAAGGCCCCGCCGCCCTCGTCCACCTCGAAGTCCAGGCCCCGGTCTCCGAGCACGTCCCGGAGCGTCTCGGTGGCGGCGTCGTAGACCTCCGGGTCGCCGATCGCCTTCTCCGGCCGCGTGGACAGCGCCACCCGGTAGTCGTAGCCGAAGACGCCCAGGAGGTAGTCCACCAGGTCCAGGAGCCGGTCGTACTCGCCGGCGATCTGGTCCCTGCGCACGAAGATGTGGGCGTCGTCCTGGGTGAAGCCCCGGACCCGGAGCATGCCGTGGAGGGCGCCGGAGCGCTCGTGGCGATAGCAGGTGCCGAGCTCGGCGTAGCGGAGCGGCAGGTCCCGGTACGAGCGCACCCGGGATCGGTAGATCATGAAGTGGTGGGGGCAGTTCATCGGCTTCAGCCGGTAGCGCTGCCCGCCCTCGCCCTCCTCGTCCTCGACCATCGGCGGGAACATGTCGTCGTCGAAGACCTCCAGGTGCCCGCTGATCCGATAGAGCTCCTCGTTCGCCATGTGGGGCGTGTAGACGAGCTCGTAGCCGTGCTCGAGGAGCGTGGACTTGAGGAACTCCTCCACCGTGTGCCGGACGATGCCGCCCTTGGGGTGCCAGAGGACCAGCCCCTGGCCGACCTCCTCCTCGATGCTGTAGAGGTCGAGCTCCCGGCCCAGGACCCGGTGGTCCCGCTTCTTCGCCTCCTCGAGGCGCTCCAGGTGCCGCTCCAGGTCGTCCCGCTCCAGGAACGCCGTCCCGTAGATCCGCTGGAGCATCCGGCGGTTCTCGTCGCCCCGCCAGTAGGCGCCGGCCGTGGAGAGGAGCTTGAAGTGCTCCAGACGGCCGGTGGACGGGACGTGGGGCCCCCGGCAGAGGTCCAGGAAGGGCCCGTCCCGGTAGACGGTGATGACCTCGTCCTGGTCGAACTCCTCGAGGCGCTCCAGCTTCAGCTCGTCGTCGCTGAAGAGCTCCCGGGCCTCCTCCTTCGTGACTCGCCGGCGCTCGAAGTCGTAGTCGGCCTCCACGACCTCCCGCATCTTCTTCTCGAAGACCTCCAGGTCCTCGGGCGTGAAGGGCTCGTCGACGCCGAAGTCGTAGTAGAAGCCCTCGTCGATGGCGGGCCCGAAGCCGATCGCGGCCTCGGGGCGCAGCTCACGGACCGCCGTGGCCAGGACGTGGGCCGCCGAGTGCCGGACCACCGGCAGCACGTCGTCGTCGTCCCGCTCGGTCAGGATCCTGAGCTCCACGTCGTCGGTGAGGGGGCGCATCAGGTCC
>CAZMPV010000285.1:0-899 GCA_964567985.1 uncultured Gemmatimonadaceae bacterium | reverse complement strand
GCGAGCCCCGGGCCGATCTTTTCCGCCACCTCCCGGACGGTCGTGCCCTCGGGCACTTCCATCGCGCTTCCGTCGGGCAGCGTCACGCGGATCTGTTCGTCGCTCATTGGATCGTCGGTTCTGGATTCGTGGAGGCCCGGCCCGGGACCGCGTCCGGGTCGTGGGACACGGACGCGCTCCGGGTGACTTCCGGGCACGAAAAAGGCGGCCGTCCCGGTGCCCGGGAGGCCGCCTCGATCGTCCGTCAGCCTGTTCGACTACGGACGCCGGCGCGCCCCCGGACCCGTCGTCCGGGTCGGGGTCGTGGTGCTCGTGCCGGTCGTCCGCAGCGTCTTCATGGTGCCGGAAGCCTAATCGGCCGGGGCGGGCGCGTCAACGGAATACTTCGCTCCTGCACTTCGACATCGCACCACGGACTATTCTCCCGTCCGCCGCTCGCCCCCCAACGACGAAGCGCCCGAAGGGCGTGAGCCCCCCGGACGCTTCCCCGCGACGGTCGGTCGGAAACTTCCGACCCCCGTTAGCGAAGCCCTCTGGATTTCGCTAACGGGCTAGTACATCCCGCCCATGCCGCCGCCGGGCATACCGCCGCCGTCACCGTTCTCTTCCTCCTCGTCGACCACGACGGCCTCGGTGGTGAGAAGGAGCCCGGCGATCGACGCGGCGTTCTGGAGCGCCGTCCGCACGACCTTCGTGGGATCGATCACTCCCGCCTCGACCAGGTCCTCGTAGACCTCGGTCTGGGCGTTGAAGCCGAAGTTGACGTCGTCGGACTCACGGACCCGCTCGACCACGATCGAGCCCTCCTGGCCCGAGTTGAAGGCGATCTGACGGAGGGGCTCCTCGAGGGCGCGACGGAGGATCGTCACGCCCACCTGCTCGTCCTGACGGTCGAGCTT
>CAZMPV010000284.1:0-4293 GCA_964567985.1 uncultured Gemmatimonadaceae bacterium | reverse complement strand
CCGACGCGGCGGAGGAAGGGCTGTCGGGGCCGGTCCGACTCGCCCCGGGAGACCGCCCAGTCGTAGCTGAAGAGCGAGATCCCGGCGGCGCCCAGCTCCCGGGCGATGCCGATCTTGCTCAGGGTGCCCCGGAAGGTCGTCCGGTAGATCCCGATCCCGGCCCAGACCCGCTCGCCCCCTTCCACCTCCACGGCCTGGCGCACCAGGCTCCGGAAGGCCCCGTCCTCCGGCACGTACGCCATGGGGACCGCCACGTCGAGGATCCCCTCCTGGAGCCACCCCCGCCAGTCCTGGAAGCGGGTCCGCTGGGCGTCCACCGGGTCGGCGAAGACGGCGGCCGAGACGACCGCGTCCGGCCGCCGCTGCCGGACGCCGTGGAAGGTCCGACGCACGAGGTCGGTGATCTGGGCTCGGCGGAACTCCCCCCAGGGGCCCGGGAGCGCCTCGACGTAGGCCAGGGGGTCGCTCCGGTGGGCCCGGTCCAGCTCCTGGCGGCGGGCCGGCGAGAGCCGGGGCCAGACCCAGGTCCGGAAGCGCTGGAGCGCGGAGCGGGAGTAGTCGAAGTCGTCGGAGGGATAGCGGACGTAGTCCAGGTGGAGGCCGTCCACCTCGTAGCGCTCGACGAGATCCATCCAGACGGCGTGGAGGTGCTCCTTCACCGCCGGGTCCGAGGGCGAGGTGTAGATGCCCTCGAGGGTCTCCCGGTTCTCCCGGGCGTATTCCAGGAGCGCCCGGACGTAGCGGGGGTCCCGGGGGTCGACGTCGTAGAGCTCGGTGGCCAGGGCACGGGGCACGGCCAGGAGGTCGGGGCGGGCCCGGATCAGGTGCCGCGGGTCGTCGGGGAGCCGGCCGATGCCGCCGACCAGGTGGGCGTTCACCCAGGCGTGGACGTCGAGGTCCCGGGCGTGGGCCTCCCGGAGGACCAGGGCCAGGGGATCGTAGCTCGCCGGCTCGTCGGCCAGGGCGGAAGCCGGCGGCTCCCAGCGGCTCCGATAGTAGGCGTCGCCCCGGCCCCGGACCTGGACGAGGAGGGTGTTGAAGCCCGCCTCGTCGGCCCGTCGCACCATGGCCCGGACCGAGTCGGGCTCGTAGAGGGTGGTGCGGACGACCCAGAGAGCCCGGACTTCGTCAGGGCTCGAAACCCTTCCTCGCTCACGTTCCACGATGGAACGATCGTTCCCGTCCGGAACGGCTTCTCCGGCGGGGACTGCGTCGGGCGGCCCGCTCACATCGCCGCCCGGATTCCCTTCCCCGGCGCCGGGCCCCGGCCCCCCGGTCGGGGCGCCGACCAGGGTGCAGGCGGCGAGCGCGACGGCGACGGCGGCCGCGAGAGTTCCCGGCCCCGAGGAGCGGTCGGCAGGGCGCTGGCGTCCGGACCCGGGATCCCGGGCGGCTCCTCCCGCCCTCCCCGTCATCCCCTCCGCTCCCGGAAGAAGCCCTTGAGCAGCTCCGACGCCGCCTCGGCCAGCACCCCCGTCGTCACCTCCATGCGGTGGTTCAGCCGGGGCTCCTGGACCAGGTTCTCCAGCGACCCCGCCATCCCCGCCTTCGGGTCGGCCGCGGCGTAGACCAGGCGATCGAGGCGAGCCAGGACGAGGGCGCCGGCGCAGAGGGTGCAGGGCTCGAGGGTGGCGTAGAGGGTGCAGCCCGTGAGGCGCCAGTCGCCGAGGGCGCGGGCGGCCCGGCGGATCGCCACGACTTCGGCGTGGGCCGTGGGGTCGGTGTCGACGATCGTCCGGTTGTGGCCCTCGGCCAGCAGGGCGCCGTCCCGGACGACGACCGCGCCCACCGGCACTTCGTCGAGGGAAGCGGCGGTCCGGGCCATCTCGAGGGCCCGGGCCATCCAGAGCCGGTCGTCCGGCCGCTCGGGGTCGAGCTCGAGGGCGACCCGGGGCGAGGTGGCGCCGCTCAGTGGGCCGTGACGCTCACCGGCACGGCCCGGCCGTCCATCCGCCGGTAGACGGCGGAGACCCGCCCCAGCAGGGGGATCGACGTCGGATCCTCCACGACGGTGGGGTCCTCACCGGAGCGCAGGGGCTGGAGCCGGACGCCGTTGCCGTCGTCCTGGTACCGGTAGTAGCCGGTCCCGCCGTTGGGCCGGGCGGCGATGACCGCCCCGTCCTCGAGCTCGTCGGGCGAGGCGGGCTCGACCAGGACATAGTCGCCCTCGCCGATGCCCAGAGCCGGCATGTCCACGCCCGTGGCCCGGACGAAGAAGCCGCCCTTCTCTCCCGCCAGGCGGCGGTCCAGGGTCAGGAAGGTCTCGGCCCGGTCCGTCCGAATCCGACCCGAGTTCGTCGGGAGCTCGTCGAAGCAGGGGATCGAGACGGTCTGGGGATGGAGGTCCACCCCGAGGATCCGCACGCCCCGGGAGCGGGAGGGATCCCGCTCCAGGTGCCCCTTGTTGGCCAGGGCCTGGAGGTGCTCGGAGACGGTCTTGGTGCTCTTGATACCGAAGCGCTCGCCGATCTCGCGGATCGAGGGCTGGTAGGTGTTTTCACGGAGATACTGGACCATGTAGTCCAGGATCTTCCGTTCCATGTCGTTGAGCGACGAGGGCATTCAGTACTCCGTCGGGCGCCCGCACCTGGTGCGAAAACGGCGGCCCGCCGGGAACCGAGCGACGACGGGCAGGTCCTGATCGGCCCGTCGCTGTCCTCGCCCCGACCTCCGGCGGACGGCTATCCTAATGTGCCGTAATTTCCGGTGTCAAGCAAAGAGTTTTCCGATGTGGCCAGCTTCCGGGCCTCGCCGCTCCGGATCATCTCCAGGGCCCGATCGATGCGCTCGAGGGAGGCCTCCCTTCCCACGTGGACCAGCGTGTCGAAGATCCCGGGGCTCGCCTGCTCTCCCACCACGGCGACCCGGAGGGGATGGATCAGCTTCCCCCAGCTCACGTCGAAGTCGTCCGCCAGCGCCCTCATGGCCTCCTCCAGGGCCTCGGCGTCCCACTCCGTCTCCGCCAGCCGCTCCCGGAGGGTCTCGAGGTACTCGATCGTCTTCTCCTCGTCCTCGAGCCACCGCTTCCGCACGGCCTCGGGCTCGTAGCGGACCTCGTCGGCGACGTAGACCCGGGCGGCCTCGGCCACCTCGACCAGCGTCCGGTAGCGGACCTTGAGGAGGTCGGTCAGGCTCCGGAGCCACGCCTCGCCGCGCTCGTCGATCCGTTCGGCCTCGACGCCCTCGTTCTCGACCAGGAAGCGCCGGACCTCGCCGGCGATCTCGGCCCCGGGCGTCCGGGCCAGGTGCTGGCCGTTCAGCCACTCGAGCTTCTCGGTGTCGAAGACGGCGCTCTTCTTGAGCACCCGCTCCATGGAGAACTCGCTCACGAGCTCGGCCCGGTCCATGACCTCCCGGTCGTCGCCCGGGCTCCAGCCCATGAGCGCGAGGAAGTTGCACATGGCGTCCGGGACGATCCCCCGGTCGGCGTACGCCCCGACCGCCGTCGCCCCGTGGCGCTTCGAGAGCCGCTTGCCGTCGTCGCCCAGGATCATGGGCACGTGGCCGAACTCGGGCACCGGCAGCCCCATGGCCTCGTAGATCATGATCTGCTTCGGCGTGTTGGAGAGGTGGTCGTCGCCCCGGACGACGTGGGTCACGTCCATGTGCACGTCGTCGGAGACCACCGCGAAGTTGTAGGTGGGGGTGCCGTCGCGCCGGAGGATGACGAAGTCGTCGATCTCCTCGTTCTCGAAGCGCATCTCGCCGTGGACGAGGTCGTCCCAGGTGGTCACCCCGGCCGGGACGTCGAAGCGGATCGCGTACGGATCGTCGGGGGCCCCGTCCCGCTCCGGCGGGTGGCCGGGCTCGGCGAAGTCCTTGTACGCCGTCCCCGCGTCCAGGAGCTCGTGGGCCTGGACCCGGTGGCGCTCGAAGCCGTGGCTCTGGAAGTAGAGGTTGCCGTCCCACTCCAGGCCGAGCCACTCCATGCCGTCCTTGATGGCCCGGACGTGCTCGTCGGTGGAGCGCTCGGGATCGGTGTCCTCGATCCGGAGCAGGAAGACGCCGTCGTGCTTCCGGGCCAGGAGCCAGTTGAAGAGCGCCGTCCGGGCCCCGCCGACGTGGAGGTAGCCGGTGGGCGACGGGGCGAAGCGCACGCGAAGGGTGTCGGGCATGGGGTATGTATCCGTCGGTTCAGTTCAAACGTTCGCTCAGGAGCGAGCGGACGGTTTTCGGGTCGGCGCGGCCGTCGGTCTCCTCCATCACCTTGCCGATGAAGAAGCCCAGGAGGCCCGTCCGGCCCTCCCGGTACTCGACGACCTTGTCCGGCCAGTCGCCGAGGACGGCCTCGAC
>CAZMPV010000283.1:0-4336 GCA_964567985.1 uncultured Gemmatimonadaceae bacterium | reverse complement strand
GACAGGTCGCCCGGCCGCGGGCGAGCAAGCGCGCAACGGGAGCCCGTCGTCGCCGAGGGAACTTTTTACGGCCTGCGGCGTTTCCGCTGGTTCCGAGAGGAGGATCCGGCCGGATCCGGGCGTGGCTCCGTCACCCGCCGACGGTAGGCCGCGCCGCCAGCACGTCTTCGAATCGTCTTCCTGAGAGCACCACCCGTGGGCCGACGCATCGTCGTAAAGATCGGGACCAGCGTCCTGACCGGAGGCACCGACAGGCTCGACCGCTCCGCCATGGTCGAGCTGGTGCGCCAGTGCGCCTCCCTCCTGGAGGAGGGCGTCGAGCTCGTCCTGTGCAGCTCCGGGGCCATCGGCGCGGGCCGGGAGCGCCTCGGCCGCAAGGATCCCCCCCGCTCCCTGGTCGAGAAGCAGATGCTCGCCGTGGTGGGTCAGAGCCGGCTCATGGAGAGGTGGGAGGAGCTCTTCGACATCTACGACGTCCACGTCGGCCAGATGCTCCTCACCCGGGGCGACATCGAGGACCGGCACCGCTTCCTGAACGCCCGGGACACGCTGCAGGCCCTGGTGGCCCACGGCATCGTCCCGATCGTGAACGAGAACGACGCCATCGCCACCGACGAGATCAAGGTCGGCGACAACGACGTGCTCTCGGCGCTCTGCGTGCTCCTGGCCGAGGCCGACCTCCTGGTGCTCCTCACCGATCAGCCCGGCCTCTTCACGGCGGACCCCCGGACGAATCCGGACGCCGAGCTGATCTCCGAGGTCCAGGAGATCGACGAACGCCTCCGCTCGGTGGCCGGCGGCAGCGGCACGACCCTGGGCACCGGCGGAATGGAGACGAAGCTCAAGGCCGCCGACATCGCCCGCAGGGCCGGTGCCGACGTGGTCATCGCCGCCGGGAGCGCGCCCGACGTCATCGGCCGGATCGCCCGGGGAGAGCAGGTGGGGACCCGCTTCCCGGCGCTGGACACCCCCCTCGAGGGCCGGAAGCGCTGGATCTTCGGCGGCGCCGTCACCGGTGGCAAGATCGTCGTCGACGCCGGCGCCGAGAAGGCGCTCCGGGACGGACGGAGCAGCCTCCTCCCGGCCGGCGTGGACGAGGTCCGGGGGGAGTTCGAGCGGGGCGACATCGTCCGGCTCATCGGCCCGGACGAGCGGGACGTGGGCCGGGGAGTCGTACGGTATGGAAGCGACGCCGTCCGGACCATCCAGGGCCACCACTCCGACCGCATCCCCGAGCTCCTGGGATACGCCAGCGGCTCCGTGGTGGTGCACCGGGAGGACCTGATCCTCGTCTGAGCCGATGACGACCGACCCGCATATCGACCGAAGCGCATCAACGACCGAGAGAGCCATGGACACGCCCGACACGATGGACGCGACCGAGACGCAGGAGACCGACACCCGCTCCCTGCCCGAGATGGGCCGGGCCGCCCGCCGGGCGAGCCGTGAGCTCGCCGGCCTGACCACCGACCGGAAGAACGAGGCCATCCTGGCGGTCGCCGACGAGATCGAGTCGGCCGCCGACGAGATCCTGGCCGAGAACGCCATGGACGTCTCCGACGCCCGGGAGAAGGGCGTCGACGACGCCCTCCTGGACCGGCTTCTCCTGGACGAGGAGCGGCTGGCGAGCCTGGCCGACGACACCCGGAAGGTCGCCTCGCTGCCGGATCCGGTGGGCGAGGAGTTCGACGGGGGCGTGCGGCCCAACGGGCTCCGGATCGTGAAGCGCCGGATCCCCCTGGGCGTGGTCGGCGTCATCTACGAGGCCCGGCCGAACGTGACGATCGACATCGCCGCGCTCTGCCTCAAGACCGGCAACGCCGCCATCCTCCGGGGTGGGAGCGAGACGCTCAGGAGCAACATCGCGCTGGTCGCGGCGATCCGTCGGGCCCTGGACCGCACCGGGTTGCCGGGCGACGCGGTCCAGTACATCGAGAACCCGGACCGGGCCCTCGTCACCGAGCTCCTGCGCCTGGACGAGCACGTGGACATGATCGTGCCCCGGGGCGGCGCCGGCCTCCACCGGCTCTGCCGGGAGAAGAGCACGATCCCCGTCATCACCGGCGGGATCGGCGTCTGCCACGTCTTCGTCGACGATTCGGCCGAGCTCGACGAAGCGGTCGACATCGTCGAGAACGCCAAGGTCCAGCGGCCCAGCGTCTGCAACGCCCTGGACACGCTCCTCGTGCACCGGCGGGTGGCCGGCACGGTGGTGCCTGCGGTGGCCCGGCGCCTGCTGGAGAGCGGCGTCGAGTTCCGGGCCGACCCCGAGTCCCTGGAGCTGCTCGAAGAGGTGGACGGGGTTTCGGTCGAGCCCGCCGGCGACGGCGACTTCGACACCGAGTGGCTCGGGCTGACCCTGGGCGTGAAGGTCGTCGACGGAGTGGAGGAGGCCATCGACCACGTCCGGGAGCACAGCACCCAGCACTCGGACAGCATCCTGACCCGGAACTGGGAGAACGCCAACGCCTTCGTGGACGGCGTGAACTCGGCGGCGGTCTACGTGAATGCCAGCACCCGCTTCACGGACGGGGGCGAGTTCGGTCTCGGCGCCGAGGTCGCGGTCAGCACCCAGAAGCTCCACGCCCGGGGTCCCATGGGCCTGGAGGAGCTCACCACCTACAAGTGGATCGTCCGGGGAGACGGGCACGTGCGGGAGTAGGGGGCGGGGCCGGGCCCCTCAGCAGCATCCCTCCGGACCGCAGGCCTCGCCCGAGGCCTCGGTGGTGACGTCGTAGTCCTCGCCCTTGGTCTCCTCGGGGTGGCGCACCCGGGTGCCGGAACAGTCGAAGGGCGCGGCCTCGTCCAGGGGAATCTCCTCCCGGGGCTCCACGAGCTCGAAGTGGTCCCGGTACGGCTCGCGCCCGTAGATCCCGTACGTCTTGTCGCAGACCGCGTAGCGGCGCCCCCGGCGCATCCGGTGGCCGTCGTCGTCCAGGACCTCCCGGAAGGGGCCCTTGTAGATCACCGCCTGGTTCCGCTCCCAGCAGGGACCTTCCTTGCCCTTGAACGCCTCGACGGTCACCGAGCGGAACTCGATTCCGTTCACCGTGTGCCACGGCTCCTCCTGGCGCTCCAGGATCCGGATGCCGTAGAGGCCCGCCTCCTCGAACGCGCGGAGGAAGCCGTCCTCCGTCAGGGCGCCCGAGATGCAGCCGCTCCAGAGCTCCGGGTCCCGGCGCATCTCCTCGGGGACCTCCTCGTCGCTGACGATGTCGGAGATCACGGCCCGGCCGCCCCGGGCCAGGACCCGGTGAATCTCCCGGAAGAGGCGGGCCTTCTTCCCGGTCTCCACCAGGTTGAGCACGCAGTTGGAGACGACCACGTCCACCGACCCGTCCTCGATCATCGGCCGCGTGCGCCGGAGCTCCTCGGCCCGCGCCTCCGCTTCCAGGTAGGCGTCGGTGCCGGTCAGGTCGAGGTCGGCCAGCTCCCGGTCCAGGGCGTCCAGGTCCAGGGCCAGGTCCTCGATCCGGCCCCGGCGGAACTCCACGTTTCCGTACCCGATCCGCTCGGCCACCACCGGGGCGTTCCGGCGGGCGACCTCCAGCATCTCCGGGGTCATGTCCACCCCGACGACGCGCCCCTCGGGTCCCACCACCTGGGAGGCGATGAAGCAGATCTTGCCCGTGCCGCTCCCCAGGTCCAGCACCGTCTCGCCCTCCCGGAGGTGGCGGCTGGGGTCGCCGCAGCCGTAGTCCCGCTCCACCACCTCGTCGGGAATGACGTCCAGGTAGCGGGGGTCGTAGTCCACGGGACAGCAGAGCTCGGGTTCGGCCGCCCGGGCGCTCTCGGCGTAGCGCTCCCGGACCGCCCGGTCCACGGAGGCGGTGGCGTCCGACATCGGTGTCGTCTCCTGGCTCACGGTTCGCGTTCCCTCACTCGCCGAAGTCCAGGCCCGGCGCGCAGGTTCCATCGGGCCCGGGCAGCGTCGGGTACTCGACGCCGAGCTGCTCCAGGTAGGAGTCGTAGCGCTCGGCGTCGAAGTAGTAGCGCTCCATGGCGGGCCGGAAGCGCTCCATCGTCTCCCGGTTCATCCAGGTCGCCGGCTCGTCCTCGGGCCGGATCAGGGGCTCGTAGTCCAGCTCGGCGGTCTGGACCTCCTCGAAGTAGCGCCACGCCTCCTCGATCAGCTCCGGACGCGTCATGAAGTCCAGGAGCGTCATCGCCTGGGCCTTGGCCCCCGCCGTCGCTCCCTTGTGGGCCAGGGGCGTCGCCATGGCGATGGCGTTCGCCCAGTGGTGGCCCGGCAGCCCCGGCACGTTGGACGGGAAGGAGAGGACCGCCGTGGGCACGTTCCAGGAGATGTCGCCGATGTCGTCGGCGTAGCCCGCCG
>CAZMPV010000282.1:3072-4350 GCA_964567985.1 uncultured Gemmatimonadaceae bacterium | reverse complement strand
CCGGCTCGCCCCCGGCGGGCCGGAGGAGGACGCGCCTCAGGGCGTCCTGGCCGCCGCCCGGTAGGTCGTCCGCGTCGAAGGCGAAGATCTCCCCGGTGGGCAGATCGCCGAAGAGGACCATGTCGGCGACCCCGGGCAGCCGTCCGCTCCGGGCCACCACCAGGCCGGTGACGGCGGTGCGGTCGTCCAGGAGCGGATCCTGCTGGTCGAACTCGGCCACGGGGTACGTCACGTCGGGATCGCTCCGGGGGTCGTCGGTGAAGACGCCGCCGTCCGGGTTGAAGCGGAAGCTTCCCTCCCAGGCGTTCCAGCCCAGGTCGGCGCCGGCGGTGGCGATGCTCACCTCTTCGACGGTGTTCTGGCCGATGTCGGCCACGTAGAAGTCACCCGTCCGGGAATCCCAGTCGAAGTTCTGGGGATTCCGCAGCCCGATCGCGAAGATCTCGCCCAGGGTGGACGGGTCGTCGTCGCCGGCCCAGGGGTTGTCCGAGGGGATCCCGTATTCGCCGTTCGGTCCGTCGGAGCCCAGGGGGTCGATCCGGAGGATCTTCCCGAAGCCCGAGCTCAGGTCCTCGGCCATGTCGTAGGGGTCGCCGCCGGCGCCCCCGTCGCCCACGCCGACGTAGAGGAGGCCGAAGTCGGCGTCGCCGGGCCGGGCCAGGGGGTTGAACTCGATCTCGCCCCCGTTGTGGTTGCCGAAGGGCTGCTCGAAGCGGGCCACCTCCCGGGGCGGGCCGCCGTCGTAGCTGGCGGCTCCCGGCGTCTCCGCCGTCCACTCGTGGATCACGGTGTGCTGGGACACCCGGTCGCCCTCGGTGGGGAAGTCGGGATCGGGCCCCGTGTCCTGCACGTCGGACCACGTGTAGAGCTTCCCGTAGCCCGGCGTGCCCTCCTCGGCGAACTGGGGGTGGAGGGCGAAGTTCTGGACTCCCCGCTCCCGGCCCGAGGACTCGACGCCGACGCTCCAGCGCTCGGCGTCCACGTCCAGGTACTCGGTGACCCGGCTCCCGTCCGGGCTCACGACCCAGATCGGACCGCGCTGGCCGTTCACGAAGATCCGGTCCGTGCCGGGCTCGTGGATCAGCTCCATCATCCGGGCCGTCTCGCCGCCGACGTCCGGGATCGAAACGAACTCCTCGACGTCGACCACGATCGCTTCACTCCCCGACCCGATCGGCTCGGGGTACGGATCGCTGGTCTGGGCGGCGGCCGGCGAGGCGATCAGGGCGAGCGCCAGTGTGGATCCGAGGAGGGAGCGCCTCATCGATCTTCCTTTCG
>CAZMPV010000282.1:0-2972 GCA_964567985.1 uncultured Gemmatimonadaceae bacterium | reverse complement strand
TTGCGTGGAACGGTCCCGTGCTCTCTTTCACCCTATCCCGGCCGGGGTCGTTCCGCCCCGGGGGCGAGCCGTCCCGCTCATCACCCTCCGTCCGGCAGGACGGCTTCCGCACCCCGGCGTCGGAGGCGCCGTCTCCTTCGGTGCGGGCCTTGACCCGGGATCGCGGACGAGCTTAGACTGAGAAGAACAACATTGTAAATCTTCTTATCCGGACGTCGGGCCGGAGACATCGGGGCGGAGGCGGCGGATGGGCAAGGACACGCTGGGGGAGTTCGAGCAGGAGGTGCTCCTGGCGGTGCTGCGTCTGGGAGACGACGCCTACAGCGTTCCGATCGTCCTGGAGCTGGAGGAGCGGACGGGGCGGGAGGTGTCGAGCTCGGCCGTCTACGTGGCGCTGCGCCGCCTGGAGGAGAACGGCCTGGCCACCTCCGAGCTCCGGGATCCCCCGAACGAGGAGAAGGGCCGCTCCCGGCGCTACTTCGGCGTGACCGACGAGGGTGTCCGCCTCCTCCGGGAGACCCGGCGTCGGCTCCAGCAGCTCTGGGACGGGCTGGACCCCGTCCTGGAGGAGGGGCCCTGAGCTCCTCTTCGGGAGGAGGAAAGCCCCCCGGGCTGGCCCGACGGCTTCTGAGGCTGCTCCTGCCGGCCGATGACGCCGAGGCGGTTCTGCACGAGCTCGACGAGCTCTTCGGGGTGCGGCAGGCGCGTCGGGGCGAGCGCGGGGCCCGGTGGTGGTACCGAAGGGAGGTCGCGGGATTCGCGGTCCGCCTCACAGCGGTTCGGGTGACCCGGTGGGTCCGGAGATTCCGACGACGACTCGGACGAGGGGGGACGATGACGGGATGGGGAATGGAGCTCCGGTACGCGGTCCGGAGGCTGATTCGGGCGCCGGTCTTCGCGGTGGCTTCGGTTCTGACGGTCGGGGTGGGTGTCGGCCTCTTCGCAACGATTTACAGCGCGGTGGACGGCGTCCTCCTGGAGCCGATGCCGTACGAGGAGCCCGACGAGCTCGTCTGGATCTGGCGTGACTACACCGCCTGGTTCGACCTGAACCGGGGGTGGCTGGGCGGACCCGACGTCGTGCACCTGAGGGAACGGGACGAGGTCTTCGACGGTGTCGTCGCACTTCAGAGCGGCAGCTTCAACCTGACGGGGCGTGAAGGGGACCGGCCCCGGCAGGTCGAGGCGCTCCTCGCCTCCGACGGCTTCTTCCGCCTCCTGGGAGTCGAGCCGAGCCTGGGTCGAGGATTCCGCCAGGGCGAGGACGAGCCGGGGGCCCCGGCGGTGGTCGTCCTGGGCCACGACCTCTGGACGGGCCAGTACGGGGGCGACCCGGAGGTCGTCGGGCGGGAGATCTACCTGGACGGCGAGCCCGCCCGGGTGATCGGTGTGGCGCCCCCGGACTTCCACTTCGTGAAGCACTCGAGCCTCGGCGATCCGGTGCCGGCGGATCTCTACACCACGCTCCGGACGGACCTGGCGTCGATGAGCCCGGGCTCCGGTTCCTTCGCGGGGCTCGCCCGCGTCCGGGACGGAGCGTCGCCGGCCGCGGTCGAGGAGGCCCTGACATCGGCTGCCCGGGAGGTGGATCGGGCACTGGGGGACCGGGGGCTGCGGCTCTGGAGCGTGGGGCTCAAGGAGGACCTGGTATCGGAGGTCCGCCCGGCTCTCTTCGCGCTCCTGGGGGCTGCGACGTTCCTCCTCCTCATCCTGGCGGCCAACCTGGCCACACTGCTCCTGGGGAGGATCGGAGAGCGGGCCCGGGACCTGTCGGTCCGGGCCGCCCTGGGGGCGGGGCGGGGCCGACTCGTCCGCACGCTGGTGACCGAGGCCCTCGTCATCGCCTCCGTGGGAGGGATGCTGGGGCTGATCGGTGGCGGCTGGGGCGTCGAGGTCCTGGCCGCCATGGCCCCGGAGAGCCTGCCCAGACGGGCGGAGATCGGGCTCGATCCGGGGGTCATGGCGGTGGCTGCCGCGGTCGCTCTCCTGGTCGGGATTTCCGCCTCCCTGGTGGCGGGTGGCCGGATCCTCTCGGGAGATCCCGCTTCGAACCTCCGCGGAGGGGGAGCCCGGGGGGCGACGGCTCTCCGGGGAGCGCGCACCCGCCGGACACTGGTCGCCGCCCAGATCGCTCTCTCCCTCACGCTCCTCGTCGGCGCGGGCGTGCTGGCCCGGGCCTTCGCCGACCTCCTCCGGGCCGATCCCGGCTTCGATCCCGGATCCGCCGTGACGTTCCAGGTACCCCTGGATCCGAACGCCTACCCGGACACGCCGTCCCGGGTCGAGCTCTTCGACGCGCTTCGCCGGCGGCTGGAAGCGCTGCCCGGGGTGGAGGCCGCCGGCGCGGTGAACGCCCTCCCCCTGACGGCCGGGGCGAACCAGACCGGCGCCGGGTTCCCGGGAGCGCCGGGCAACACGGGGGTTCCGGATCGGGACGAGCCCCTGGTCGACGTGATCGCGGCCACGCCGGGATACGCCGAGGCGGCCGGGCTCCGGCTCCTGGAGGGGCGCTTTTTCCGGGCCGAGGACGACGAGCGGGCGGCGGGGGTGGCTGTCGTGGACGACGTCCTGGCCCGACGCTTCTACCCGGACCGGAGCGCCGTGGGCGCCTCCGTGGTCGTGAACGCCGACACCCTCACGGTCGTCGGGGTCGTCGACCAGGCCCGGCTCTACTCCGTCCACGCCGACGACCGGGGCCAGGTCTACCGTTCCTACCCTCAGAGCGGAGGCAGCAGCCTGACGTTCGTGCTCAGGGGGCCGGCCGACGCCTCGACCCGGGTCGCCCGGGCTCGAGGCGTAGTGGCCGGGGTGGATCCCACCCTTCCTCTCGCGGACGTACGGACCCTCGCCGGGATCGTGGACGCGTCCCTCTCCCGGGAGCGCCTCAGCGTGACGCTCGTGGGCCTCTTCGCCCTCGGAGCCCTGCTCCTGGCGTCCCTGGGCATCTACGGGGTGGTCTCCGGGGCGGTGGC
>CAZMPV010000281.1:0-4361 GCA_964567985.1 uncultured Gemmatimonadaceae bacterium | reverse complement strand
ACGAGACGTCGAGGCCGAGCTCCTCGGTCAGGGGAACGAGCTTGTGGAGGATCTCAGCCACCCCGCCCCCTTCCCGCGTCGAGTTCACGTGGACGATCCGGGTCCCCGCCAGGGGCGCGGCGAGCTGGTGGAGCTGGTCCACGGCCCGACGTCCCGCCACCGACGCGTACTGCTCCAGGAGGTCAGGCACGGGGCGCCACCTCCTTCCCCCCGGGGATGGCGCAGAAGAGGTCGGCCAGCTCGTCACGGAGCTCGTCCAGGGTGCTGAAGTAGACGTCCACCTGCTGGAGGCGCTGGCAGATGCCCTCGTAGGGGCCGCCGAAGGCTTCGAGCCAGCGCTGGAAGTCGTCCCGTCCGTCGGGGTTCCGCTGCCGGGCGTCGACGAAGTGGTAGAAGACGCTGCTCGGCGAGAGGTCCGGACAGAGGGAGACCAGCCCCTCCGGGGTCTCCACCTGCCGGTGGGTGTCGAAGGCGACGAGCTCGGCGTGGAGGAAGTGAAAGGCTTCGTCGGCCGCCCTGACGCCGGCGTGCCGGTCCTCGCCCAGCCGCTCCTCGACGATCTCGATCAGCTCCTCCTTCAGCTCGAGGGGCCCGGGGTAGTCCGCCGGGTCGACCAGGGCCAGCCGCTCGGCCAGGACCCGGTCCCGGAGCTGGAAGGCCGCCCAGTTGGCGAAGTCGTTCTGGAACTCCCGGACCTCGTAGACCGGCCGGAGGAGCCGCCCCCAGAAGTGGTAGTAGAGACAGCCGTCCGGCACCTCCCGGAGGCGGTCCCGGAGCTCCCGGAGCGTGCGGGCGTCCTCTCCGGTGGCCAGGGCGGTCACCGTGCAGTCCTTGATGGCCAGGGGCTCCGGGTGGCCGCCGGCATCACCGGAGGTGGGGGTGACCGGATCGGAAGTCACGCAGAGTCTCCTCTCTTCGTCGTCTCTTCGTCGCCGGCGTCTTCCAGGACGTCCCGGAGGCGGCGGGCGTCGTCGGTCGGGTCGGCCGGGTTGATCCGGACCCCGGAGCCGAGCTCGAAGCCCGCCATCTTCGCCGTGACCGGGCGGATCTGGAGGAACCAGTGGAGGGCCGGATCCGAGGCTCGGGCTCCACTGGTCGAGTGAAGGATGTAGTTATAGTCGGCGTCCCCGGACAGGATCCGCAGCCCCCGCAGGACCCGGCCCAGGATGCGGGCCAGGGCCGCGGCCTCGTCGTCGCCCATCTCGTGGACGGCGGCCCGGTGGCGGCGGGGGACGAGCCAGACCTCCAGGGGACGCTCCGGGGCCCAGGGCACCTCGACGCGGAAGTGCTCGTCGTCGAGGACCGTCCGCTCCGTCGCGTCCGGCTCGAGCGCGGGGAGCTCGCAGAGGAGGCAGCCGCCCGCCCCATCCCGGTAGCGGTGCTGTCGCGCCTCCCGCCGGGCCGTCGCCGGAGGGACGGCGCTGGTGGCGATGAGCTGGGCGTGGGGATGCCGGAGGGAGGCCCCGGCGCCGGCTCCCTCGTTCCGGAAGAGGCACGGCGTGAGCCCCGGGTGATGTCGGGCCAGGCGCCCGAGGCTGCGGGCGTAGAGCTCGACGACCGCCTCCAGCTCCGTGGGGGACATGTCGGCCGGCCCGTGTCCGTGTCGGGGCGACTCGATGAGGACCTCCTGGAGCCCCTCCGCCGGGTGGCTTCGACCGGGGTCGGGGACCGTGTCCTCGTGCTCGGCGAGGACGGAAGGCGCCCGCGGCTCCGGTTCCTTCCCCGCTCCGGACCCGGCCTCGGGGGAGAAGGCCGCGTAGCGGTTGGGGACGGCCCTGCAGCGCCATCCCGGAGCGTCGTCGGAGGCGAGCTCCCAGAGGATCGAAGGGAGCTCCTTCTCGTTTCCGGGACAGAAGGGGCAGTCCGGATCCCGCTCCACCTCCCCTTCGCCACCGGGCTCGGCGCGGACGGAGTGCTCGGAATGCTCCACCGGACGGCGCCCCCGGCCCGGCGCCACGGCCACCCAGCGTCCGGTGACCGCGTTCTGCCTCAGCTCGGCCACGGCACTTCCCCTTCCGCCGGAGGGCCGCTTACGACGAGCTCGCCGGATCCGGGCGCGTCTCCGAAGCGGCCCCGTCGGCCGGCCGCGGGGCGCTCGCCCGCTCCCGCTCCTCGATCCAGAAGGAGACCGCCAGGAGGACGGCCCCGCAGGAGATCGCCATGTCGGCCACGTTGAAGATCGGCCAGTGCATGAAGCCCAGGTCCACCGGGCCGATGAAGTCCACCACCCCCAGCTCCCACCGCACCCGGTCGATCAGGTTCCCCAGGGCCCCGGAGATGACCAGCGTCAGGGACGTGAGCCGGAGGTGGTCGTCGTTGCGGGCCTGGACGAAGAGAAAGCCCAGGAGGCAGACGGCCAGGATCGTCACGGGGATGAAGAACCAGCGGGGGTCGTCGCCGACGCTGATTCCGAAGGCCGCGCCCCGGTTGTAGGCCAGGGTCAGGGGCACGAGCCCGCCGAAGAGCTCCCGGCCCCCGTGGGAGAGGGTCTCCAGGGCCCAGCGCTTGGTCCAGACGTCCAGGGCCAGGACGACCGGCAGGATCGTCCCGAGGATGGCCAGCTTCCGCTTCACGTCGTCTCCGGTGGGGGGATGAAGAGCGGCCGACGGGTCGCACGGAATGTCAAAAGATCGGGCCCGGAACGCCACCCCCGGAGCACGCCCCGGACCGGTGGGAACGCGCCGGGGTAGGCGCGTCGCCGGCGAGCCGTTACGCTTCGGACGCAATGGCCATCGATCGGATCCTCCGGGAGCTCCGGAAGCCGGCGGCGTATCCCCACGACGTGGACGCCGTCGAGGTCCGCCAGACGCACATCTCTGCGGTCTTCCTGGCCGGCGACGTGGTCTACAAGGTGAAGAAGCCCGTGGACCTCGGCTTCCTCGACTTCACCACCCTGGAGCGCCGCCTCCACTACTGTCGGGAGGAGGTCCGGCTCAACCGCCGCCTGGCGCCGGAGGTCTATCTGGGCGTCGTGACCGTGACGGCGGGACCGGACGGCGGGCTCCACCTCGAAGGGGCCGGTGAGGCCGTCGAGCACGCGGTGAAGATGCGCCGCCTCCCGGACGACGCCACCCTGGAGGCGCGCCTGGAGAGCCGGACCCTCCAGGGAGCGGCCCTCGAACGCCTCGGTCGCCGGATCGCCCGCTTCCACGCCACCGCCGCCTCCGGTCCCCGGATCGCGAGCTTCGGGCGCTGGGAGGTGGTCGCCCGAAACGCCCGGGAGAACCTGGAGGAGTCGGTGGACCAGGTGGGGGTGACGGTCAGCCGGGAAGTCCACCGGCGGCTGGACGAGATTCTGGAAACGCGGCTCCGGGCTCTCCGCCCCCTGATCGACGCCCGGGCCGGCCGGGGCGCTCCCCGGGATACCCACGGCGACCTCCACCTGGAGCACGTCTACGTCTTTCCGGAGCGGGAGCCGCCGCGGGACCTGGTGGTCATCGACTGCATCGAGTTCAACGAGCGCTTCCGCTACGCCGACCCCGTCTCGGACATGGCCTTCCTGTCCATGGACCTCCGCTTCCGGGGCCGCTGGGAGCTGGAGGAGCGCTTCTCCCGGGCGTACTTCGACGCGTCGGACGATCCGGACGGATGTCGGCTCCTTCCCTTCTACCGATCCTACCGGGCGGCCGTCCGGGGAAAGGTCGAGGGGATGGCGGCCGCCGAAGAGGAGGTCGGGCCCCACGAGCGGGGCCGGGCTGTCCGGACGGCCCGGGGCCACTGGCTCCTGGCGCTCTCCGAGCTGGTGGAGCCGGACCGGCGGCCGGCTCTCGTGCTGGTGGGCGGGCTTCCCGGAACCGGAAAGTCGACGCTGGCCGCGGCCCTGGCGGACGAGGCCGGCTTCCAGGTAATCTCCTCGGACCGGGTGCGGAAGGAGCTCGCGGGGCTGAAGCCGGAGGCGAAGGCGTCGGCGGGCTTCGAGAATGGCCTCTACGCGCCGGAGTGGACGGAGCGGACCTACACGGAGTGCCTCCGCCGGGCCCGGGAGGAGCTTTTCCGGGGACGGAGGGTGATCGTGGACGCGAGCTTCCGGGACCAGGAGCGGCGGGAAGCGTTCCTGGAGGCCGGGCGGGAGATGGGGGTCCGAACCGTCCTGCTCCTGTGCGAGGCGCCGGCGAGCGTGGTCCGTGAGCGCCTGGAGACCCGGAATCCGGGTGCCTCGGACGCCGACTGGACGATCTACCGAAACGCCGCGGAGCAGTGGGACGAGCTGCCGGCGGAGACGGATCGTCGCGCGGTCCGGATCTCCACGGCCGCCCCGGTTTCCCGGACGACGGTCCGGACCCTGGACGAGCTGGAAGCCAGGGGACTGTCTGGCTGAACAGCGAACACCTCATTCACCATCCTCTGGAGTGTATTCAATG
>CAZMPV010000280.1:0-4407 GCA_964567985.1 uncultured Gemmatimonadaceae bacterium | reverse complement strand
ACCAGGTCCACCTCCAGACGGTCCTGGCGTCGAAGGCCGCCCGGGTCGTCCACGCGGCGGACGGCCGTTCGGTGGTGGACTTCGGCCTCCGGCGCATGCACGGCACCGACGCCGGACTGAAGGGCGCCCGCGCCTACCACATCGCGGGCCTCACGGCCACGAGCAACGTCCTGGCCGGGCAGGTCTACGGGGTCCCGGTCACGGGCACCATGGCCCACAGCTACATTCAGGCCCACGACCGGGAGATGGACGCCTTTCGTGCCTTCGCCGAGCTCTACCCGGATACGATCCTCCTTGTGGACACCTACGACACCCTGGAGGGCGTCGAGCGGGTGGTGGAGCTGGCCGAAGAGATGGGCGAGGACTTCCGCGTCCGGGGCATCCGCCTGGATTCGGGCGACCTGGCTTCGCTGGCGAAGGAGTCCCGGCGGATGCTGGACGATGCCGGCCTGGACGACGTGATGATCTTCGCCAGCGGCGGGCTCGACGAACACGAGATCGACCGGCTCGTCGATGCGGACGCGCCCATCGACGGCTTCGGCGTGGGCACGGGGATGGGGGTCTCGAGGGACGCCCCGGCGCTCGACATCGCCTACAAGCTGACCGCCTACGCCGGCAAGGGCCGCCTCAAGCTCTCGCCGGGGAAGGAGATCCTGCCGGGCCGCAAGCAGGTTTACCGCGAGGAGGAGGACGGGGAGGCCGTCCGGGACCGCCTGGCCCGGGCCGACGAGGACCTGTCGGGCCGACCCCTGCTCCGGAAGGTCATGGACGAAGGCCGCCGGATCGAGGGGGCTCTCGAGAGCCTCGACGAGGCCCGGGAGCGGGCCCGGCGGGAGCTGGCGCTTCTGCCGGCCCGCATCCGGGGCCTCGGCCCCGCCGAGCCTCCCTATCCCGTGGAGACCTCAGAGAGGCTCGAAGAGTATCAGGAAGACGTGGAGCGGGAAGTCGATGCGAACGCGTAGGAGGGACCCGTGAGCAAGGAGGCACACCGCGTGGACCGGGAGCGGTCGGCGCTCATCCTCGTGGACATCCAGCCCGACTTCTTGCCGGGTGGAGCGCTGCCCGTCGAGGGCGGCGACGCGATCCTGGACGGGGTGGCCGAGCTGATGGAGTCCGACCTCTTCGGACTCCAGGCCGCGACCCAGGACTGGCATCCGCCGGATCACGTCTCCTTCGCGAGCAACCACGACGGCGCCGAGCCCATGGACGTGATCGAGCTGCACGGCCACGACCAGACCCTCTGGCCGGACCACTGCATCCAGGGCACGCCGGGGGCGGAGCTGCATCCCGACCTGCCCTGGGAGCGGGCGTCGGTCATCGTCCGGAAGGGCACCCGGGCGGACGCCGACTCGTACTCCGGCTTCCGCAACAACTGGAACGCCGAGGGCGAGCGGCCCACCACCGGGCTGGCCGGCTACCTCCGGGAGCGTGAGGTGGACACCCTCTACCTCTGCGGTCTGGCCCGGGACGTCTGCGTGAAGTGGACGGCCGAAGACGGCGCCGCCGCCGGCTTCGACGTCCACTACATCTGGGACCTGACCCGGGGGGTGGATCCGTCGGCCGACGATCGGGTCCGGGCCGACCTCGAGGAGGCCGGCGTGAACGTCATCTCGTCGGACGTCCTCGCCGGGAAGGCGGGCGCCCTCGTGACCTGACGGGGGAGCGCGATCGGGGAGCGTCCCGTACCTTGGAGGGGTGGCGGTCCCCCCGGCCGGGAATCCCCCATGCCCCCCGACTTCAAGCGATACCTGGCCGAGCTCGAGCTCGGCGACCACCTCTATCTCCTGTACGGAGACGAGGAGGAGCGGGCCGACGGCCTCGCCCCCGCCATGCGGGAAGCCTTTGGCCGGGGTCACCGCTGCCTCTACTTCGCCGACCAGGACGGCCTCGGGGGCGTCCTCGACACCCTCCGGGCCGCGGGCGTCGACGTGGACGCCCGCCGGGCCGAGGGCTCGCTGGAGGTGACGGGCTTCGACGGCCGGGAGCTGGTGGAGGGAGCGCTGGACCCCGGGACCCTCGTGGACCGGATCCTCACGGCCGCCGACCGGGCCGAGGCGGACGGCCACCCGGGGCTCTGGTGGATCGTCGAGATCCCCTGGCACCTGCGGCCCGGCGTGAGCGGCGAGCACATACAGGCCTTCGAGGCCCGGCTCTTCGACGAGCTTCCCGGCAGCCGCCTCGTCGCCCTCTGCCAGTTCGACCGGCGGAAGCTCACCGACGAGCTCCTCTCCACGGTCCTGGAAGCCCACCCCATCGCCGTCCTGGGCGACCGGGTCTATCCCAACCCCTTCTACGTGCCACCCCGGGCCGTCCTCGACGAGTACGACCTCAGCCGGGCCGACTGGGTGCTGCGCCAGCTCGAGGAGGCCCGGGTCCGGGAGGAGCGGCTCGCCACGAGCCAGCGGCGACTCGGCACGATCCTGGATCGGGCGCCGGCGCTGATCGCCCGCTTCGACCCCGAGCTCCGGTGCCTCTACGCGAATCCGAAGCTCGAGGAGTACACGGGCCTGACTCCGGAGGAGCGCGTCGGCAAGACGGCGGAAGAGTCGGGCCTGGACCCTTCGACGGTCGTGCCCTGGAACGAGGGCATCCGGCGAGCGTTCGAGACCGGCGAGGAGCAGGTCGTGGTGGGGCCCTACCGGACGTCGAAGGGAGAGCGGTGGCTCCGGAGCCGCATGGTGCCCGAGCCGAGCCGCGAGGCCGAGCCCGAGACGGTCCTGGTCCTGGCCCAGGACGTGACCGAGGAGCGGGAAGCCCGGCAGGAGGCCGAGGACGCCGCCCGCCTCTTCCGGAAGACCGTGGCGAGCCTGGACGAAGCGGTCTTCGTCGTGCGGGCTCCGGGCCGGGAGATCCTCTACTGCAATCCGGCCGCCGAGGAGATGTTCGGCTACGCCCGGGACGAGCTCGTCGGCGGATCCACCCGCGAGCTCCACGTGGACGAGGAGAGCTTCCAGCGCTTCGGCGAGAAGAGCGAGCGGGTCCTCGCCCGGGGTGAGACGTACCACGCCGAGCTCCGGATGCAGCGGAAGGACGGGACCGCCTTTCCCAGCGAGCATACGGTGACGCTCCTGAATCCCGAGGGGGGTCTCGAGGGGGGCGTGGTCAGCGTGGTCCGGGACGTGACCGAGGAGCGGAAAGCACGGGAGGCTCTGGAGCTCTCCGCCGAGCGGCTGGAGATGCTCCGGGAGCTGGACCGGGCGATCCTGGGCGCCCGCTCGGAGGAGGAGGTCCTGGAGGCCGCCACCGGGCGGATCCGGGAGCTGCTGGGGAGCTGGCGGGCCAGCGTGGTGCTGACCGCCCGGGCTCCGGAGGGATCCCACGTCGTGGCATCGTGCACGGAAGACGAAGGCACCCGGGTCCACCAGACCCGGTTCGAGGGCGGAGAGGCGGAGCTCGTAAGGGCGCTCGAGGACGAGCGCGCGCTCCGGGTGGAGGACGCCACGGCCGATCCGGAGGCTTTGCTCCCCGGGGCCAGGGAGCTCGTCGATCGAGGGCTCCGCTCCTGCTTCGCGGTGCCGGTCACCGTGGAGAACCGGACCGTGGGAGCCCTCAACGTGGGCTACGACCGGCCCCGGGCGTTCACCGACATGACCGTGGAGCTCGCCCGGGAGATGGGGAGCCATCTGGGGCTGGCCCTTCGCCAGGCCCGTCTCCTGGAGGAAGTGGATGAAGCCACCGCCCGCCGGGCCGCCGCGGAGGAGCGGGTGGAACGCCTGGAGGTCCGCCTCGAGGGCCTCCTGGACGCCCTGGAGCTGGGCGTCGGACGCGTAGACCCGGACGGCACGATCCTCAACGTGAACGAGGCCTACGCCAGGATCCTGGGATACGCCTCGCCGGACGAGCTGGAGGGGAAGGACGTCCGCTCGATCATGGTCCACCCCGAGCGGTGGAGGGAGGTTCTCGACCGGGTCGGCGTCGAGTCCCGGGTTCCCCCCGAGGCCGAATTCCAGCTATACCGGGCGGACGGTTCCCTGGTCTGGGTGGCCGGCTGGGGCCGTCCGATCGAGACCGTCGAGGGCCGGACGGTCATCGAGGGGGTCATCCGGGACATCACGGACCGGAAGCGGCTGGAGGAGCGGGTGGTGCGGATCGGCATCGAGGAGCGACGGAGGATCGGTCGGGAGCTCCACGACCAGCTCGGCCAGCAGCTCACCGGCATCGCCTTCCTTGCCAGCAGCCTCATCGACCGTTCGGCAGACGCCGACGGACCGGCCGCGGAGATCGCCTCCGAGGCCCGGGACGCGGTGGCTCGAATCCGTCACCTGACCCGGGGCCTGGATCCCGCCGCCCTCGACGATCAGGGTTTCGCCGACGCCCTCCACGAGCTCGCCGGCGAGGGGCGCAGACTCTTCAGCGTCGAGGTGGTGGCCGACCTGGATCCGGAGACCCCCGTCGGCGAGGACGAAG
>CAZMPV010000279.1:0-4422 GCA_964567985.1 uncultured Gemmatimonadaceae bacterium | reverse complement strand
CCGGCCAGGGGGTTGAAGCCGTGCTCCTTGTACAGCTTCATCATCTCCTTCTGCATCTTCTCCGGATTGTCCTTGTACTTCTCCTGGATCTCCTTCAGGAGAGGCTGGACGGCCATGTTCCGGAGCTGGGCCTTCATCGCCTTGTGATAGAAGGGGAAGAAGACGACCCGCATCAGGACGCCGAAGAGGATCAGCACCCAGCCGTAACCCCAGCCCAGGTTGTCGTGGAGGAAGGTGAGGAGCCACATCACCATCCCCACCAGCGGCCGGATCACCGGACGGAAGAACTTCCACCCGTAGGGGTTCACGTCCTCCAGATCCTGGCCGATGTTCTGCATCCGGGCGAACTCCTGGGGCCCGGAGAACATCCGGAAGGCGAAGGTGCCGTCGGAAGCGACCGGCTGGGTCACCGTCACGTCCACCCGCCCGTCGCCCTCGAGGTCCCGGGCCAGGATTCCGCCCAGGTAGATGTCGGCGGACTGATCTTCGGCCCCGGGGAGGAGGGCCGTGACGAAGTACTTGCTCTTGAAGGCGGCCCACCGGAAGGGGCCGTCCTTGACCACGAACTCCTCCTCCACGTCCCGGAGGTTCGTGGCGTTGATCCCCTCCTGGAGATGGTTGCCCACGTACGCCATCGCCTGGAGGTCGGCCTCCCGGTCGTGCTCGTTGAAGGCGAGGCCGGGACCCATGTTCGTGAAGAGGGTGGCCCCGCTCAGCCCCTGGACCCGCCCCCGGGCGGCGATGACGTAGCTCCCCGGCCGGAAGGTGTAGGTGATCTCGAAGCGGAAGGGCGTCCGGGGGTGCTCGTAGACGAAGGTGAGATCCCGGGGGCCCTCGCCCTCCCGAAGCTCCAGGTCGTCGGCCGGCTCGACCTCGAAGGGCACCCGGCTCAGGTCCAGGGTGTCGGTCCCCACGACCAGCCGGCTCCCCAGGGCCGAGCCCTCCTCGGGAATCAGCTCCACCGGGCCCTCGTGGACGAAGGACTCGAACTCGAGGAGCCGGGCCGACAGGAGCCGGGCGCCCCGGGTCGAGAAGGTGTACCGATAGAGCGGCGACTCGACGACGACCCGGCGCTCCTCGTCCTCGCTCTCGGCCTCCAGCGTCTCGGGGGCCTCCTGCTCCGGCCGGGCCTGCTCGGGCACCTCCGGCGCGGCGGTCGGGGTGTCGGCCTCGTCGGCCTCGGCCGGGCCCGCCCGGGGCCCGGCTTCTTCGGTCGCGGTCGTCTCGGCCGGTGCGGCGGCCCCCGTGTCCGTCTGGACCGCGGTGGTGTCGGTGCCGGCGCCGGGCTGCTGCTCCGGGGGCACGGGCGGGAAGAGGAGGTTCGTCCCGACCAGCACCCCCACCATGAGGACGATGGCCAGGAGGAAGCGGACCTCGGTCCTCATCGGCCCTCGTCCCGGGGCACGAGGTCCACACCCGAGCCGCCGAAGGGGTGGCAGCTCAGGAGGCGACGCAGGGCCAGCCACCCGCCCCGGAGCGCTCCGTGGCGCTCCACCGCTTCGAGGGCGTACGCCGAGCACGTCGGCGTGAACCTGCACGCCGGGGGCGTCCACGGTGAGACGGCCTTCCGGTAGAACCGGATCAGGCCGACGATGAGGGCTCTGGCCATCGCTCCTCGACGAATTCGATCAGCTCGGTGCGAAGTTCGTGGAAGTCGGCTTCGTACGCCTCGGGCCGGGCCCGGAGGAGCAGGTCGGTCTCCGCCTCCGCCTCCCGGAGCCGCGGCAGGACCTCGGTTCGGCCGATCTCCCGCAGGCGCCGCTTCAGGAGATTCCGGTCCACGATGTCCCGGCCGTGCTTCGGGACGATGAAGCCGAGCCGGCAACGCGAAACGGGGGAAGCGGAGTGGAAGACGTCCAGGTGCGACGTCCTCTCCCGCGTCCCCCGTTTCAGAACTCGGCGGATCTCGCCCGCCTTGGTCAGCCTCCGCTGCGGCGGGAATCGAAATCCGCCCGACGGCCCCGAGCGGCCGGGGTCCGCCGTGGTCACTCTAGCTTACTTCTTGCCGTACTTCGAGCCGACCTTCACGCTCAGGCGCTTCCGACCCTTCCGGCGACGCCGGTTCAGGGTCTTCCGCCCGCCCTTCGACTTCATGCGGGCGCGGAAGCCGTGCTTGTTCTTGCGCTTGCGGTTGCGCGGCTTGAATGTCGGCTTCATGGAATCACTCCCTCGGACGAAATGAGCTGTCGGGGATGAGAGATCGTGGCGAAATGAGCGCAAAAAGATACCCGACCGCGGGCGACCGAGTCAACCCGTCAGCCGGGGGCTCCCGCCCACCTCCTTTACCCGACCCCCGCTCCCCCGCACATTGACTTTTCCACATCCGAGAAATAGCTTCGCCCGCCTCCGGTCCCGGGCCCCCTCGACCTTACCCACCGATCGCGCCTGAATGGAGCTCACGGCACCCGAACTCTGGTCCCAGATCCTGGAATCGGCCCGGCCCGGCCTCCCCGAGCAGACCTTCCGCACCTGGTTCTCCGGCACCGAGGCCCAGGCCCTCACTGAAGACGAGCTCCTGGTCGAGGCTCCGAGCGAGTTCCACGTCCAGTGGATCGAGGACAAGTACGGGGAGATGCTCACCGAGGCGGCCCGCCAGGTGGTGGGCCGGAAGATCCGGGTCTCCTTCGAGTGCGGCGACCCCGGCTCCCACGACGCCCTCGATTCCATGCCGGCCGTGGAGGTCAGCCCGTCCGGGCCGTCCGCGTCCCGGAGCGGCGAGGCCCAGGCCGGGGCCGGCGGCGGGAGCTCGGACAGCGCGCCCCCGGCCCTCAACGACCGCTATACCTTCGATCGCTTCGTGGTGGGCAACAACAACCAGCTTGCCGCGGCGGCCTGCCACGCGGTCGCCGAGAAGCCGGCCCGGATGTACAATCCCCTCTTCCTCTACGGGGGCGTGGGCCTGGGCAAGACCCACCTCATGCACGCCATCGGGAACCACATCCTGGCCGACGGCCCCGAGAAGCACGTGGCCTACGTGCCTTCCGAGCAGTTCATGAACGAGCTGGTCTCGGCCATCCAGGAGGGCACCACGCCCGACTTCCGGCGGCGCTACCGCCGCATGGACCTGCTGCTGGTGGACGACGTCCACTTTCTGGAGGGGAAGGAGCGGACCCAGGAGGAGTTCTTCCACACCTTCAACGCCCTCTACGACGCCCACCGTCAGATCGTCCTGACGAGCGACCGGCCTCCGAAGGAGATCCCGGGGCTCGAGGACCGGCTGATCTCCCGTTTCGAGTGGGGGCTGGTGGCGGACATCAAGCCGCCGGACTACGAGACCCGAATCGCGATCCTCCGGAAGAAGGCCGACGACGACAACCTGACGCTGGATCCGGAGGTCATGGACTTCATCGCCCGCTCCTGCACATCCTCGGTCAGGGAGCTCGAGGGCGCGGTGATCAAGCTGCTCGCGTTCTCGTCCCTGACGAACCAGGAGATCACGGTCCGGCTCGCCCGAGCCGCGCTCGAGGGGATGCTCCGGGATGACGCCGGAGCGGAGCGCCGGGAGGTCACCCCCGAGCTCATCCGGGACCGGGTGGCCGAGGAGTGGGGCGTGAAACCCGCGGGCCTGGAGTCGAAGCGGCGCACGAAGGACCTGACCGTGCCCCGGCAGGTGGCCATGTACCTGATCCGGGATCTCCTGGACCTCCCTCTGACCCGGATCGGGGAGCTCTTCGGAGGGAGGGACCATTCGACGGTGATCCACTCGGTGAACAAGGTCGAGGAAGGGCTGGAAGAGGACCCGGAGTACCGCCAGCGCATCAGCCGTCTGCGGGACGAGCTGCAGCGGCCGCGCTGACCGGTGTGGAGAGCCCGTGGGAAACCCCGTGGAGAATCAGCCGGTTTCCCACAGGAATCGTGGATTGCCGGCGTTCTCGTGGAGCCCGGGGATAAGTCGGGGGCGCGATCCACGCTCTCTCCACAGGGGGCCGGGCCGGGGGAAAGGGCGTGAACAAGGGACGGACGCCTCGCCGGGTCCGGGCTTTCAACACTTCCACGCCCTCTACTACTACTGCTGTCTATTGTTGTACTAAACAAAGAAATAGAGAACATTCCTGTGAAGCGGTCGGCACCGAACGCGGATGGGAGCGGAGGCTCGATGAAATTCACGATCACGCGGCAGAACCTGCACACCGGGCTGGCGGCCGTTTCGGCCAGCATTCCCACGAAGACCACCCTCCCGGTGCTCTCCAACATCCTCATCGAGACCACCGAGGACGGGGTCTGGATGAGCGGCACCGATCTCGACGTGGCGGTCCGGACTCGAGTGCCGGCCGACGTGGAGGAGGCCGGCTCGCTCACGGCACCCGGGAAGAAGCTGCAGGAGATCGCCCGGGAGCTCCCGGATCAGCCGGTGGAGATCGGCACCCGGGGCGACCAGATCTCGCTGGAATGCGGCCGGGCCAAGTTCAAGCTCAACGGGCT